>NJEG01000002.1 GCA_002254565.1 Candidatus Altarchaeales archaeon ex4484_2
TATTAATCAGAGGTGATAAATAAAGGTAATAAAGACACAACACGGGATCAGGAGGAAGATCAGATCCTATCCTCCTAATTCAGGAATTATCATAGAAGGCACTAAGGTTATTGGAACCGCAACTAAAGAGGGCTATTCTGAGGATGTGGTTGCCTTTGCTGTTTTATGCGGTGATTTTGAGGTGGGGGTACACCATGAGAAGCTAAATTATGATAATGTGGATGAGACCGCAGAGAATGTAACAACCAAACTAAAGGATTCTGATTTATGCCTGATCCATCCAGCAAGCTACTTAAATAAAAGCGTTTACATAGACGCTATAGTGCGGAGGATCCAAGCAAGATGTCCTGAACTCCAGATCTGGGGTAACGGCTCATCCCCACCCCCATTGTATTCACCACAGAGGGTAAATTCAGGGATGAGATAGTTTTCGCCTGCCTGAAAGGAGCTAAACACGAGTTTTATATGGACTCCGGGTTTCAGTTCGATAAAGCAAGTGAAAGAGAATACACTATCACTGACTCAGACGAATACCTTATTCGTGGGATAAATGGTAAAAAAGCATGTGAGGAATATTGTAAAATCATACATATGCGACCATACTTCATAAACATGCTTCAAAAATTGAATTCTAATTCCAACGTAGTCAAACTATTTAGAAAGCTCTCACAGGCAAGTGAAACCCTATACACGGGAATACGCAATGCTATGGTCAAACCATTTGGTACTGAATTCATTAGGGGAAACCCAGAGATGTTGGTTGTACTTGAGGTGGATGAGAAGGAAGAGATATATATCCTCACGCAATCCTATAAAGCTAAGGGAACTAAACTAAAGAAACTTAAGAACTATCCAGAAGAACAACTTGCGGTATACGATAACCTCTACGACAAGGTATCGAATTCGGGCGGAGTAATAATCTGCTCCTGTGCTATGCGTCCCCTATGGTATAACTTCAACTACAAAGCACTTGAAGAAAAAATCGGGAAATTCAACTGTCCCATAATGGTATCACACGTCTTCACGGAACTAGGCACGGAACTGCCCTATGAAGAAAACAGAAATCTAATACACAGCGGAGTAATAAAAGCTCTAGTATTCAAATAAGGAAAAAAATGACTGAATGCCCTGTTTGTGAAGGACGCATAGTAAAGGAATGGGGTTTCTGCCCTCACTGCGGGCTTGGACTAAGAGAAGAAAAAGGAAGAGAGGAACGCATACAACAACAGAAATACAGGTGGGAGAGAAACAAGAGAATAAAATTCATCCAAGAAAACCTACAGACCTCCATGAGAGCGGACTACAACCCAATAAAAAACCCAGTCCGGGAAAAGATAGGAGACTACGTCCACATAGACCTGTTCCCCATACACATCAGCCTCCTACTACTCAACTACCCGCAACTAGCTGCGCAAATAAAAACCGCAGCCCAACTCACAGGATACCATACCACAAAAAAAAACACTAAACAAAACAGAAACAAAAAAAAACAACATGGTGGCAGACACTCCAAAAACCCCAAACACAAAAAAAAACTACAACAACAAATCAAACAAACCAGATGGGCGGAAATAGAGAAGATAACAGCAGACAAGAAAAACAGAACCATACACTACCACATAAAAGACGCCGCCTGCTTCATGCAAACCCAACCCCCCCAAAACCAATGCTGCCTCACATACTACCTTACCGGACTAAGCGAAGCAAGCACTAGACTACGTAACACAAAAAATAGCTGAAAAACAACCCTCAATCAAGAGAAAGAAACTAGGAGACACCTTCCACATAAACATAATGCAAACACTAAACTATCTCCTAATCGAACAAACACCCGGACACAAAACTTTAACCAAACACGCTGGATTAATCAGCGGAAAAAAAATAACAGAAAAAACACAAACAAGAGGACTAGAGGAGGCACTACAATACATCCAGGAACTACACCAATACCTCAAAACAGGAGACATGAGCTGGGAGAAAAAAACAAACCACATGAAAATAGAAATCAAGGAATCAATATACTCAGCTGGCATAAAAAACACAGACACGAAACTATGCACCTACCTTGAAGGTTTGATGCAGGGAATACTCAACCAGGCAACAGATGAGCGCTGGGAGATAATAGAAACAAGATGCAGCGCACAAGGAAGCGACAGATGCACATTCCACGGGAAAAAACTACCCTAGACGTTATATTTCTCCTCCAGGCGCCTGCGGGCTGCTTCAAGAATCTCCTCGCCCTTACTGCCCCTAACCCGCTCCGCATAATCAAAAGATTGCAAAAAACTAGTGCGCATACTAGCAGCGATATCCTGGCTGCTGATGAAAATAGCACCAGTTAAATCCCGGTGCTCATCCCGGCTCAACAAAAAAAAATCCCTCACAGCCTCACCCCTCTCAGGGATGAAAACATCCAAGCCCTGCAAATCCGACAGAAAACGGACATCAAGATTATCATGCGCCTCCAACAGATTACTTAACTCCTCAATAACCACCAGAGACTCACGAAAAGCCCTACCCGGATCACCCAAATACCGGAAACAATGATTAAACAAGAAATCCACATCCAAACAAGTAAGATACCTTAAACCCAAACCAGAACCCTCCACCGCCCTATCCCACAAAACACGCAAATACTCACCCCTACCAATACCAGACGCCAGCTGCGGAGTATAAGCCACCGTAGGAAACAACGAAGTAGAAAGAATACAGGAAGCTGTTGACGCAGAATCCACCAAAGAATCCATCAACTCACCATAACCCATGAAAAAAACACGAGGCCTCTGCTCCTGCAAAACAACCCGCCGAAGAAAATCCCGGAGCTGGGAGGAAACCCTATCAAACTCCTCCAACTCCCCCACCAAAACAAGCCTCCTAGAAGAAAGAAAAGACTCCAGAGCATCGAAATCCAGTAAATAACAAGCATCCCCGCCCCGAACCAGAAAACCCCTGTCCACCAGAACCCTCAACTGAGTGAAGAGATTACTCTGCTGCAGGCGCCTGCCGGAGTCTGAAACATAACGCTCCAAAATACTCTTAGGGTTCGTGCGGGAGCCGGATAACTGCAGAAAATAAACAGACAACAAAATGCTGAACTGCTGGGGGGTTAGATCCAGCCAACGCGGCATCCGCTTCAGGGTCAAATCATCCATTATGAGAGATACTATGATAAAACATTATACCAGTATTTATATCAGAACACGGAAATATAAAACAAGATGGAGATAAAAAAAATAATGCATGCTCCAGCAAAAGAAATAAAAAAGAATGCAAGCATACAGGAAGCCATGCAGGAAATGTACCTCCAGAGAGTCACCTCACTGATAGTAGAAGACCAGGGAATAATAACCCGGAAAGACATCATACACAAGATAATAGCAAAAAACCAGAACCCGAAAGAAATCAACGTCGAGGAAGTGATGAGCAGTCCGCTGCTGACCATACCAGCGCATACACCAGTTGAGGAATGCGCGAGAATCATGCAAAAAACAGGGCTACGGCACCTGCCGGTCACAGAAAAAGACAAGATAACCGGGATAGTAACCAACAGCGAAATACTGAAAGCAGATGGGAGAAAAAACTAGAGCTTGGTGATCTTCAGCTCCCCCCTGCCCTCGTCGTACTCAATTAGGACCTTGTCCTTGTTGCTTAAATTCAAAAGCTTCACCAAATCCTTGCTGACCGTAATCTGACCCCCACCCCAAGGCAGCTTATGGTATCTGCCAACATCACGAGCCATAGTATATCTATTAGATAAGAGACTATAAAAATACTCTAGAGAGAGGGGAAATAGTCTATATAAGTTACACCCCCTCTCTAAAATAGAGTTCGCATGGTGTTAAATAATCAATTCCTTGAAGTATTCTCTCACAGTCCCAGAATCTGTTCAAAAACAAACATGTAACATAAGTGAGGCAATAGCACACAACAGAAATATGATTTAAACCTGTAAACAAAGATAGTATACATGGAAGAACAGCTTAGAAACAGAATTGTTGTTAATCCAGGGGTTATGGCAGGTAAGCCTGTGATAAAGGGAACGAGAATTCCGGTAGACGCTATTATTCATAGAATTGCTGATGGAATGAGCATTGATGAGATAGTTGAGGACTACCCCAACCTGAAGAAAGAAGATGTAAAAGCTGCTCTGGAATATAGCGCTGATCTCGTAAGAGGGGAATACACGATATCTGCAACCGCCTAGAGGTTCCAAGATGCTCAGATTACTTGTAGATGAGAGTAGTGGTAGGAAGCTCTTTAATCTGCTAAAAACTTTCTATGATGTGGTATTTGCAGGGGATTTTTTGAGAGGATGCCCTGATGATGAGGTTCTCAGGTTTGCAGAAAAAGAGAACAGGATTTTGATTACTGACGATAAGGACTTTGGAGAACTCATCTTTAGATTAGGGGAACCCAGCAAGGGGGTTATACTCCTGAGAATGCAAACCACAGACCCTAAAAAGAGGTTCACAATATTGAAAAATATCTTAGATAAAATAGAAGGATTTGATGGTAAATTCATAGTTCTCACAGAAAAACAAGCGAGAATACGAGAGAAAAAGGTAAAATAAAAAAATCAGGTCCTCTGGACTTCATCCATACTCCTGTGGCGGTAGACTGCAACACACAATATATCACACAACAAAAAAGATTATTTAAACAAAGAATCCCAAATAAAGAAACCATATTCCGTAGACACTACCAGAGGGTAGGAGGAGAAAAACATGGACGAGAAACAAATCATAGAAGCAGTGAAAGAAGCTAAAGAAAAAAGCAAGAAGAGAGGATTCAACCAAAGCCTTGAGATAGGAATCAACCTCAAGGATGTGAAACTGGAAGGAGCGGACAAGATAAACACTTCTATCAAGCTACCCAATGGCAGAGGCAGAGACATCGAGGTAGGGGTCTTCGCCGAAGGAGACCTGAACATGAAAGCTAAAAAATACAGCAAACACGTTCTAAACAAGGAAGAAATAGAGGAATACGCTAAAGATCGGCGGAAGATGAAGAAATTCGCAGGCGAATGCTACGGTTTGATCGCGCAACCAGATCTCATGTCAATAATCGGGAAAAAATGGGGTATCATACTAGGGCCGAGAAACAAGATGCCCCAGATAATGCCACCAAACAAAGACGTCAAAGAATACATTAAGGATTTAAAGAACACGGTCAGAGTCAAAAGCAAGAAAAACCCCACCATACACGTGCCGGTTGGAACAGAAGATATGGAAGACCAGAAGCTGGCTGAAAACATACAAGCGGTGTATACAGGAATAGAGAGAACCATACCCGTAGAAAAAATAGCCAACATATACTGTAAAACAACCATGGGACCGGCGGTAAAAATAAAATGGTAGCCACCTGGAAGCCTGAGAAAGTTAAGGAACTCGAGAAAGAAATCAAAAACAGCACAGTAGTAGGGCTGGTTAACATAGAAGGCATGCCCAGCAACCAGTTCCAGAAAATCAGGAAGAAACTAATAAATAAGGCAGAAATAACAGTCACAAAAAACAAGCTCATAGAGCGAGCACTAGAGAAGGCAGGTAAAAAAGACCTTGCAGGCTACATTGATGGGCCAACTGGATTGATACTCACAGACCTCAACCCATTCAGGCTCAACAGGATACTGGAAGAAAACAAGGGCACAGCACCAGCCAAGAAGGGAGATAAGGCACCATACGACATCATAGCACCGAAGGGGGAAACCCCCCTACCGGCTGGGCCGGTAATCGGTGAACTGCAGCAGGCTGGGGTGAAAGCCAGAATAGATGCGGGGAAAATCATGATAATGGAAGACTCTCTCATAGTAAAAGAGGGAGAGGTAATCAGCGAACAAGCAGCTACCGTCATGAACCGGTTGGATATTAAACCAATGGAGATTGGATTAAAGTTGAGAGCAGCCTGCGAAGACGGGACCACATACACGAGAGATATACTGCACATAGACGAGGCAGAAACACTAGGGAACCTGAAGGTAACATACATAAAAGCATTTAACCTGTGCATGAACGCGGGCATAATCAACAATGCAGTAATAACGCCTATGCTGTTGAAGGCTCAGACGGAAGCACTTAATCTCGCCATAAACCAGGAGATACTCAACAAGGAAACCATCAAACAGTTCATCTCCAAAGCAAACATGGAAATGCTCGCGCTAGCCTCCCGGATTGCAGGAGAGAAAAAGGAAGAAAAGCCTGAACCGATAAAAGAAGATACACCAGTGGAAGAAGATAAAAAAGAGGATGATGCAGCCTCAGCGATGGTCAGCATGTTCGACTAAAAAAAACTACTCCTTCCAGAAATTATCCCAGTCCTTCTTACCGGACTTTTTCTTGCCGGAAGACTTCTTGCCTGAGGAAATAATCTTGTAGCTGGACAGCTCGGAATCAAACACCATAGTTTCGCCGGTAGCCTCCGACTTAGCCTTATGTAGGGAGGATATCACGTTACTGCGAAAGGGTTTCTTCTTTTTGCCTATGGAGATACCCTTCCCCTTAAAGCGCTCGCTAATGCCCTTAACCCTCCCGGAACGCATCTCTCCGGACTTCTTTTTAATCTTCCGGGCTAACACACCAGACCGCTCTATACCTTTTCTGACACCAGCTCCGGCCTTTTTCTTGTTAACCACGAGAAGCAAGAGGAGGACTATAACAGTCAAAGAAACGTAATAGCTTCCCAGGGAGGGGAGCTTGAGGTTGGGTAGGGAGATGAACCCGATCAAGCCTCCGTCCTCATTAACGGTCTCGTTGCCTTCAGGGGGAACGAAAGGCTCTTTAATCTCCAGCGAGAAACTTACGGAACGGGTTATCTCCTGGCTTTTGGCGACGAAATTCACCAGATTAAACTTCTTGCAGCCGGAGGCGCACATTTCCGTTGAAACCCTGAACCCCAAGCTCACATCCCTGCTCTCGCCGACATTCAAGCCATCAAATGAAGGAGGGGACAGGGAATACCAGTCGGAGGGTACGCCGTTGACTTCGAAATAAATCTTGTCCGTGAAATTAGTCTGACCTGAGTTAATAATAGATAGGTTAATGACCCTGGACTCGTTCAGGGAGATACTCTCCACATCAGAGGCTCCCATGATACCCAATTCCTTGCTTTTGGATACCCTGATAACCCGGGAATCATTAACAGGGGAATACGGCTCCTTCCTGGCGTTAATGTTGAGGAGGAGGTTACCTGTCCTGTAGGGGGCGTCTATTCTTGCTGAAAAGCCTCCCGTGCCCGAGGAAACAGCGCTTCTGGAAAGATTATACTCCGGAAAAGATAGTGTGACTGTAGCTCCGGAGACGGGGTTGTCTTCGTTGTCCACGACAGCGCCTTCAACAACCACGGGCTCGCCCATGAACACCTCCAGAGTTGGTAGATCAAGTTTAGAGTAGATAAGCCAGTTGTTTTCGCCGACGACGAATGCTGCTGATTTGTTGACGGAGAATTCCACAGCATCCCTGATGGTGTGCACCTCCGCAGGAATATGCTCCCATTCACCACAACAGGCGCTCTTCATGAAATTCCAGTCCACGCACCTGTAGACCCGTAACTCCTCCTCCTTGTTGTTAACTCTCTTGCTGTCATAGGGGACGTAAACCCAGAGGTCAGATGAGGATAGAGCTGATTCAAGGACTACTGTCTTCACGATATTAACCCCTGGAGGGGAGCCGGATGTCAGGTGGTCGCTGTCGAAGCGTATCATGTTACCCGGGATGGACATTAACTCGAAGTCTGTTATGGAAACATTGAATATGCGGGCCACAACCCCGCCGGTGAACTTGAAGGCGATATCATACACTCCAGGCAGGAGCTCGATCGAATAAGCCCCGTTACTGTTGGTTTTGGCTATGACAGTCTCTCCCGTATCCGTGTTCTCCAACGTAATCTCGGCACTAACTATCTTCCCCGCAGCATCCTTGAAGGAGCCGGATAACTCGATAACGGACTCGAAGGAGACGGAATCATCAGCCTTATACCTGTAATCAGACACCGACGGGTAAGCGAAGGTAAGGAAAAGGTCATAGTCCCCGGAGCTTATATAGGAGGGTATGGTAACCAGGACACTGCATTCCTCAGTGGTGTCATCACAGTAGAGATCGTCTACGGTAACCTTCTGGATTTTATGCTTGCTCACCAGAACAGCCTCCACGTTAGTGAGTTCGAAGTTCTCTATGGAGCCGGCCCTGAACACCACCTTGGAGGTAATGTTCTTCCGGCAGACCTCGTTGGCGGGGCACACGATCCGGTTATCCTGGATGTCCACGCCAATGGGGTTGTTCACCCAGATGAAGTTCACGGCCTTATCGGTGACCCTGGAATCTGTGCCGGATACTTTATACTCTGCCTCTACCTTGATATCATGCTTATCTATGGAGATATCGTCGTCGTGCAATGGAACATACAAGAGAATCTCCTGGTAATCCTCCCTCAGGGCCGGGTCGCTGATTATCTCAAACCTCTGCCAGTCACTGTCACCTTCACTGTCTTTCTCGTCATAGTAGACCTCGAAGGTGTTGTGAGAGGGGGTGACCAGTTTGCCGTTCAACTCCAGCTCAACCTTCAACAGGAACTCGCCACCCTGGTATACCTCCAGCTCCTCACCAGCTTCTTTATGTAGGTCCAGGGTCAGCTCGTAGATGAAGAGCTCCTCCGTCTCTGAGGCAATCAATAGGGTGCCGTTGTCGTCGTACTTGCAGACTACCTTCACCAGGTAGGGGTGTGTGTCAGGGTTCTCGTAGGGATAAAGAAGGGGGTTCCTGAAGGTGTAGGGGATCTCATCGGATTTCATGCTGGGGCTGGAGTATCCTGGGGGGTAAATTTCAGCGTAGAACTCTGTGGGGGTTACTCCGACACCATTAAACTTGCATTCAGCAGATACCTCAATCTTGGAGAAATCATCGTTCAGCCAGACGATGTTGTTCTCCACGTCGCCCTTGATTTGGAGGTTTTCTACCATGAGCTGGGAGGAGACAGGGGCAAGGCTGTAGAGAAGGAGGAGCAAAACTAATACAATCTTTTTTCTACCAAATGATGTACTCATTTTCACATTTCAACGATTCAGCAGGCGCCTTATGAACAGGAGATTGGGGGGTTCGTACTCCTGTCTTAAGAGCCTGGATACCAGATACTGGTAATCAATGGATGCATGAGAGTAGGGGTTCCGATATATTATGGGAATGTTCTCGAAAGACGAGCGCCTGATGTTGGAATCCTCTGAGATTTTGGAAATAATCGGGGTCTCGCACATCAACTCGATTTCATCGGGGGTAAGCTCATAGACGTCGTTGTTGACTCTGTTGATGACCACATAGATGTTGTTTTTCCTTAAATCCTTGGCCAGCTTGATAACCTTCACAGCATCGATTACAGCAGCATGATCTGGGTTGGTTATCACCAGAACAGAATCGGATGCGTCGATAATCGACTGCACATCCTCGCCCAGACCTGGAGGGGAGTCGACTATAACCAGTTCATTCAACTCCTCCAGGTGATTTTTTAGCTCGGATAAACTGCAGTCCAGCTCGTCCATTGAAACCGATGAGGGAATAATCCGTAAACCGGTGGGGTGGATGAAGACGCTGTGGGTGATCTTCACCTCGCCCTTGAGAACCTCCTGCAGGGATAATGTAACCCTTGGGATGCCCAACTTGAGTCCTATGTTGGGGTTGGACACGTCCGCGTCCACGATGATGCTTTCCTGCCCGAACTCGTTTAATGTAGCAGCCAGGTTGATGGAGAATGTAGTTTTTCCAACACCCCCTTTACCAGAAACAACCGCAATGACATTTGACATTGTTATACTATATTGAAGGTATTCTATATATATTATAAAGAGATATCAAGATATTAGATTAATGCTAAACATGAGGTAAAAATTATCAATAAACTTATCATTTTCTGGCTCTCAGGAAAATATCGGAATATACATGAATTCCATCACCCTCAATCTTGAACCTGTACAAACCGTGGGCATGATTAGTCTCCCTCATCTTCAGGATAGACAAACGCCTCTCAAAAAAAGACTTCTCACCAAAAGAGCCCATAGACTTAATCAACTGCAGATAGATAATACCGTCAACCACGAAATCAGCCACCTCATACTCCAAATCCTCACTCTGCTGCAACCGCTCATAAGTCAAAAGGAGAGTGCATCCCAGCTTACTGTAGGCATTAATCAAACGCTGGACGCCTCTCCTTTCCCCCCCGAAATCGCCGCTGAACTGCAAAACAAGATTCAATGGGTCAATAGCAACCCTCCTCGCACCAAACGCCTTCACCTTAGAGAGGAACTTGGGGCTGATAATCTGGTCCAAAAAATCCTCACCCATCTCCGGCTTAATCTCCAAATCAATAATGCCAAGCCTGCCGGTCTTATGCAACTCCATGATATCATAACCAAACAGGGAGAAAGTCCGGTTCAGGGAATTCAAATCCTTCTCCACGGTAATGAAGATGCTCTTCTCATTATACTTCAAAGCCCCGTTTGCGATAAATTGCATCGCGAAAGTGGTCTTAGCACAGCCAGGAATGCCGGAAACAACGGTGGAAGAGCCCTTGGGAAAACCCCCCTCGACAAGCTCATCAAACCCCGGAATCCCGGTTGGAACCCTCTCGATTTTCATAATTGATTAATATTTTTCTTTCTCAGGCTAAAAAGCAGTATGGAGAGGAAAACCACAAGCAAAAAAAGGAAGCCCATGGCTATAGACTCCCAGGGAATGCCCTTCTTTTCCTCCAGTTTCACAACATGCTCAAAAAACATGGACCCGTCAGCGGAAACCAGGGTGAAAGACACGTTCCTGCTCTTCCAGATAGTAGGTTCATAGTTTACCCTCACACTCCTGGGCTTGCCTGCCTCAAGATGATTAACCTCAGTGGACTCGAAAACCCATGCAGTTGGATAAGAGGAGGGAGTGATCAACATACGGTCTATGTCTTCACTAGACTTTAAGGTAAACTCTATAGCTGACTTGTTGGTGGAAGCTGAAACATCCAACAAACCAGAGGCTGCGAGAACAGTAGAGTTTCTGGAGTAAACCCGTTCTCTGGCTACGGTGAAATTACGCTCCAAGCCGTCAACGATAAGATTACAGTAATAGATTTTGAAATCAACCGAATAGTTCCCATCCCCCTCAGGAAACCAGTAAGAATAGAGGGTATTCTCTGTGCCGGGTTCTGAAGGCACCTCACCGCTCCAGGCAGAATAAAGTAAGCTCTTATTATCCCCCCAGCCGCTGTAGACATCAGCCCGGGTTCTCAGGCAACAGCTCACAGAACCTGAGTTAACCCACACCAGGGTAAACCTTTGGTAGGAATCCTCCACAAGAACAGGGACATCAACATAAGAAATGAAACCATCAATGTCGCTGTTAACCGACACAGCCACAGGGATTAAAGCCCCTGCAGTCAGGGACAAAAAAACCACCGCAAAAAATAAAACAATTTTTTTTCCCATTCTAACAACCCATCCAGTAAAGTAGAGGGACCAGTTCCTTATATCTCATCTTCCTTATGACAATATCCACCTCACCCTCAAAGTGTCCCAGCTTCTTGCCAACAAAAGACACCATAACATCCCGTCCCTCACCAGATTCAAGGATGAATGAATCAACAGACGAATTCAGGTAAGGTGAAATAGAACCGTATCTTCGGACACAAACCCTCACATCATATCCCTCGCTGTTCTCGAGTTCAATATATTTTCTTACAGGCATATCAGGGAAAACCCGGCCGAAATTCAAGGCATCGGTGCTAGAATCTATTCCAACTCTGATGAGTCCAGAAGATGAATTCGGTTGGGTTATATTAGCTGATGTGGGAAGCCTCACCACCTCGTTGACGAAAAATGTGGTCTTTATAATCTCCCTCTTCTGTTTGGTTACATAGGTCACTGGCTCAGGAACCTTATCTGAGTGAAGGAGATAAAAAAATCCAAGAACCGAAATTATTAAAACAAAAAACAAAACCATTAAAACCCCTTTCTTTTTGTTATCCAAATTCATTCTAACCCCAGATTAAATAAATAATTAATGCTATTATAATCAAAAAAAGCAGGATATCAAGCATGTTAAGTATCGCCGTGCACTGGAGCACATACCACAAAACCAGCACAACCAGTAGGAACACAAGCAATGCCAGGATGTATGGGAGGTTGTTGTATCCACTCAGCAGGAAATAAGCCAACGCCAGAGGTATCAGGAGAAACAATATGCCATAAAAAAGGAGGCTGCATGAGGGAAACTCCCCAGCAAGCTTCTTTGCTTTGCCCTTGGAGGGTAGTATGGTTATCTTATCAGGAATCTTGACATCCAAGACATGTGTGGCATAACCTGTTGTATAGGAAACCTTCGCTTCCATCCTGTAAACACCGGGCTTTACTCTCTCATCATTCCAGTCAACAGGCAACACCTTCACCTCCCCGGGCTTGGAGTAGGTTAAACCAGAATCAAGATTTGCTATTACATTACCAACCTTGTCGAATATCTTCAGATAGGATAATTTCACACTCATCGTCTCCATTCCCGTGTTCTTGAACATCACGTTAATTCTCGCGTTGCTCTCCCCCGTCCTTTCACCGATTATGTTCACTATCTCCCCCATCCTCACTGCCTCACCACTAACCTGGAACACAAAAACAGGACGTGTAACAGCCAGGGTGGAGACGCCAGTGCCCCTGCCTGCACCAGACAATATGGGGTTAAGGTTAACTGCGCCCACATGGAAACCAGGCTCCGCATCATCCGGAACCTGCAATCTGATATCAACGTAACCGTTAGCACGTACAACACCCCCGCCAGGGAGATAGATAGTCTTCTTGGTTGCTGGAGAAACCAGTACCGGGTTTTTAACAATCGTCACCCAATCAGCTATGGACTCCTCAGAGGCTTGTGAGGGAATAAAGACGTATGGGTTTTTTTTCTCGTTGAAGTACATGCCCCGGTGTGCTGCAATGTATCCTGCATTAACCAGGAGATCACTGGTGGATGTGGTTATCAGGTAGTACCTGAACACTATCTTGTCACCGGGGTCAACCAAACCTAGGTCATAAACGCCTGGAGCGGAGCCTATGGAGATTGCATGGACATTAAACACCAGATAGATTAGACACAATAGGGAACTGGTGGCTATTTTCCAGTATCTAATGCTGCCTTTTTTCATTATTATTTTTTTAAACCTATAAAGATATAAATACGATAATATATCGACATATAAGTATGCTAATATGTTATATTTGTCGGAACTATTATTAAAATGTTAAAGTCCATCTGTAAATCCATAACCCTCATGCTGATTTTTATCACGACGGTCTATGGACAGGTAAACGACACAGATACATTCCCGGTAGGTGTTAGTTTAACCAGCAAAACCATGGTGGACATAAACCCCGGCAGCCTCTCATGGATAGGTATCTCACCGGGAAGCGTCGGGAACAGCACCTCAGAAGTAAACAACCACTACCAGATACAGATAACAAACATCGGCACCAAAAACATAACCCACATCTGGTTCAACGCAACATACCCCAAAGCATCTCCATTCGCTGTGGGAAGCGCTGAAGAAACAAACGCCGGCAACTACATCGTGCTCTCCAAAGACACGCAACCAAAAAGCTATTACTTCGTGAACCGTGTGGAATACGGGGAACCAAACACCCTGGTATACCTGAAGGACCCGGACGGGAACATGCCGCCAAACAGCACCAAATACCTTTACGGCAGGTTCCGCAACGCCAGCAACGAATATTTTTGGTTCCTCAACAAGGAAGACGGTAACTGCACAGACAACACATTCTATGTGGGAGATGAAGCCCACACCTCAGTGAAAACAGGATCCACAGACTTCAGCAACTGCGTAGCAGGGCTTAATAACACACCAGGAGCTGGGGTAGACTCCTGCAGGGTGGGGACACTCACAGGAAACAACGCCTACGGATATTCTGAAATAAACATAGGGGGCCAGAAATACTGTGCGGCAGTATCGCAACACTGTAACAGAACATTTTTCTCCCACTGGAACCCGGATTATCCGTTCAACAACTGCGGGAAAAACAGCACCGAATTCGCCTGGAACACAAGCAACGGCTCAGACGGAGATGGATACCTGGTGCCAGGAGAATACTTCAACATGAGCATAAAGGTACACGTTCCATACGGCATCTATGAGGGAGCATCCACCAAGGGTAAACTAACGGTGTTAGTGAACAGCATATGAATCCCTTATTTAAGCCCTCTGAATTATATAAATACTGGGGGCTACCTAATAGCTACCATCTCGGAAGTGCACGCAGGTTAAGGTACAAAAACCCAATCCACAATCTCCTTAATTTGATGTGTTAAAAGGTAGCCCCCTCACCACCAAAAAAAATGGAAGACGATGAACTGGACCGGATTGATGAGTTAGTTATTGATATCCTAACAAAAAGCGATGAACCGTTGACCACATACAAGATAGCTAAGGAAGTTGGAGTAGCCTGGTCAACAGTCAACATCCACTGCTACAAGCTTAAATCCATGAACATGCTCAAGGAAGATGTAGTGAACCCTGAATACGGGAGAAAGAAAATCTATTGGGAGCTTACAGGTAAAACACCCAAACTCAGTGAATACCTTGAGTGATTATTTAGACGGCTTCTTGTATGGCATCCCCTTAACCAAATCCATCATCTTCTCCTCATCAACCACCACCTCACCTCCAATGGAAACAGCTAATTCCTTAACGGTCTCACCTATCTCTACCAGAGGACACTTGTTTTTTGCGGAAACCTCCAGAACCCTGGAAACCCCTGCCTCCGGAACAGAGAGGAGATAGTTCCCCATGTATCTTGTTATGTGAGGAAAGGGAATGCTTTTGACATTAAAACCCATTCTCGACTTCACCAGCATCTCCACCAGGTTACCGAACCAGCCGCCCCTGGAAGCGTCCTTGGCGGCGTTAATCTCGATATCGTTTTCCAAAAGCTCCAGGAAGGTCTTGAATTTTACCTTAGCCCTCCTAACCCTCTGACCGATATCACCCTCAACCACTTCACCGAGCATCAGAATTTTATCTCCTTCTTTGACGCCTGAGTCAGCTACCGGTTTGTTAACAAGGCTGCCGTATACCGTGAAAGAGATGCAAGGCTCCAGATTGCTCTCTAACTGCGTGTTCCCGCCCACGATAGGCACCCCCAGTCCGTCGCTCTGTTTCTTCAGGTCTTCTGCTATCTCCCCACCCTGTTTAACTGAATCCACCTGCATCGAGTTAAGCGCATAAAGGGGTTTGGCGCCCATAACCACGATATCAGAGCAGGTATGTATCAAACCTGTTTTCCTCCCGATCTTTAGTGGATACGGGCCTTCCATGTTTATTACATTATCACCCACTATGACCGCATCATCCCCCTGCCGTATTCCATATCTAAGGCGTTCAACCTTATCGTCCATGTACCAGAAAACCCTGCGTATGTTGTTGGTCTCCAGCATATGGCCTATGCATCTCTCAATGTCTTTTTTCATTTTTTTACTGGATTATAGGGTATGGCAATACCCCCTAATAACCAAGAAATGTGGTTCATGAATTTCTTGTTTGACAGTCAGCTCGCCCATCAATCATCACGTTTCAGCGGTTGTTCATATCATCACACTGTCTAATATATATGGGAACAGAGATAAATGAATACATGTCTTTGGAAAAATTCTGGTTTAAACAATAAAAAATATAAAAATCACAAAATTGTTATTTAAACTATCTTTTTCATTGAATTACAGGGTATAACAATACCCCATAATAACCAAGAAATTTGGTTCATGAATTTCTTGATTCATAAAATCCGATGTAATTAATACAAACAGAGGTTTAAAAAAATGGTTGATAAAAAAATAATTTTGGTTTCTATGCTGTTGCTTATCTCTTTTTTGGGATGTACAGAACAGCCCACAGAAACAACGACTACGATAAAGGCCGCAGGGGAAATAAAGATTGGGCTTGTAGCGCCCTTGACCGGTGGAGCGAGTACGACAGGTAACGACATGCAGGAGGCAGCAGAGCTTGCTGTGGAGGAAATAAACGCTGCAGGCGGGATAACCGTAGGCAAAGAGAAGATGAGAGTCGTTCTCATAAAGGGAGACACAGAAACAAACCCGGAGCAGGGAGTGAAAGCAGTTACTAAATTGATAACTGAAGATGAGGTAGACATCCTGATCGGAGGATTTAGCTCTGCGATAACGTATGCAGACCAGAAGATTGCATCAGAAAACGAGATGCCATTCATTATAACAGGAGCCTCTTCTCCAATAGTAACCAAGAGAGATGATATAGACACAAGCTACTTCTTCCACCACTGTCCGACCACAGACGATTATGGAAGGGATACCCTAATCTTTGTTGATGAGGTGGTGAGGCCTGCAATAAATGCAAGGTTTAATTACTCAGATGACAGGAAGCTGAGACTGGGGATGCTGTACCAGGACGGGAAATACGGTGAAGGCGTGCTTGAGGGAGCTAAGAAAGCAATCGAAAGCGAGGGGTTGATGATTGAGATTGTTGCAGAAGAGAAGTTCACTAGGAGCGAGACAGACTATCGGACTGCGCTTACTGCCATAAAGTCGGCTGGAGTTGATGTAGTCTATCCAGCAGCGTTCCTGAACGAGCAGACACCGATTGTTGTACAGGGTAGGAAGGATATTGGATTGAATACGATCTACCTATCAGTTGAATGCAACGACGATCCGGACTACTATGCTGGAGTAGGTCAGTTAGGCGAGTACTCCATACAGGAAAGCCGTTTTGGTCCCTATGTAATACCTGCGGGCTCACTCAAGGCGAAGGTGGAGAGATTCAGGAGCGCCTTCAAGACCAAGTGGGGTAGCCAGCCGAGCATGATGGGTGCGTCAACATATGAGGGAGTGTATATTGCTGCCCAGGCGATAGATGACGCAGACAGCCTTGTCAACGAAGACATAAGGGATTCACTCAACGATCTGAAGATGGATGAGATGATTGAGGCCATGCAGGGCGGCACCATAGAGTTCTCCGAGGATGCTAGAGAAAGTAAGTTCCAGCTCTACATGCAACAGCTTATCTGGGACGATGCCGTTGGAGAAACCAGGCCGGTGATTGTCTGGCCCGACAACCTGAAAGAGGCGGACTTTATATTGCCCGAGTGGTATGAGTCTTCAGGGGATTAAACTCCCCTTTTTTATTTATTATTCTTGATTTCTTATTTCCTATACCTTAGACTGGAGGAACAGATGGATTTAGCCGTATTACCTGAGATAGTATTCTGGGGACTTTATGCTGGATGCATATACATTCTTCTTGCAGTAGGACTGAATCTCATCTTCGGGGTGATGAGGGTGGTAAACTTTGCCCACGGCGAACTCATGGTTCTGGCAATCTATATCACGTTCTTTTTACATAACATCCTTGATTTAAATCCCTATCTGGCTTTTGCACTCAGCATTATATCAATGTTTTTCGTGGGAGTCGGGATAGAGAGAGTATGCTTCAGACCGATTATGGGAACCGGGAAACTCAACGAGATATTCATGAGCCTTGCCCTGATTTATCTGATACAGAACTCAATATTCATTACCTGCAACAATGTAGACTTCTGCAATGACCTCAACAGGATACGAAGTCCATTGGGCTATGAAGAGATATCCTTTGGTTTCATGGAGCTGGGAGCTGACCACGTTGTAATCATCTGCGTCACCATCAGCCTGGTGGTGATGTTGTATCTCTTCATGAAAAAGACATCAACCGGTAAGGCCATGATGGCTACAAGCCAGAACAGAGAGGTGGCAATGCTCACCGGAATAAACGTTGAGAGGATGGATATGCTGGCCTTCGGGCTGGGTTCGTCTTTTGCCGCAGCAGCCTCGCTTTTCTGGATTTCAGAGATTCCGTTCACACCCTACTCGGGCTCAATAAACGCGATAAAGGCTTTTGCTGTTATTATATTAGGTGGCCTGGGGAGCATATCCGGGGCCATCGCCGGCGGATTAATCTATGGTGTTGCTGAAAACATTTCAGCCTACCTGTTCGGCGGAGGATGGAAGCATGCGACCAGCTTCATAATACTGATTATTGTGTTAATCATCAGGCCAACGGGGCTGTTCGGCGAAAAGGAGGAATGATGGGGTGAAAATAAGTATGAAACATGTGGTAATATGTACCATATTGCTTGCAGCATTAGCCATACCCTATCTCCCGGTTGCAGTAACTCAGTTCCTGCCCTTTAAGGGTGCATCTCTTCTGGGATTCCTGATCCTGATGTATGCATTCATCATGTTCGCCTCGGCATGGAATCTTTTGACGTATTCAGGCCAGGGAAGCCTTGGACATGCAGCATTCCTGGGAATAGGAGCATACACTTCCGCAATCATACTCAGATATCTGAAACCTGAGCCTCTGTTGTTTAACTCAATCAACCTTGAGGTAATCCTGACTGTTATGGCCGGGGGCCTGGCTGCCTCAATAGTCGGGGTCTTCATTGGACTAACCTGCGTCAGACTCAGGGAATGGTTTCTGGGCATGGTGACCTTCGGATTTGCGATAATAATCAGTACCATCACCACAGAATTAAGGGACATTACAGGAGGACACGATGGGTTGCCGACAAAGCATCTGGTTGCTGCAACAGATTTCCTGTCCAGGTACAAGATGGAGTACTACATCATACTCGCATTCACTGTTGTGGTAATCTACTTGATACACAGGATTCTCAGATCTAAACTGGGCCTGGCATTCGAGGCCATCAGAGAAAACGAACTCGAAGCCAAGGTCATGGGAATAAACACCGTGAAGTATAAGCTGATTGGTTTCGCCCTGAGTGCCTTCTTTTCCGGGATAGCTGGAGCATTAATGTATCACCACATAGGTTACCTGACGCCTGAGGTATTCAGTGTCGAAAACTCATTTAAACCGATTATTTACTGTATAGCTGGGGGATTATTCACCGTGGAGGGACCCGTCTTAGGTACTGTCATAATATCGGCTCTGTGGGATGGATTAAAGTCCCTGGGGCTGATGCACGAGCACCTTGTCATAATCGGGTTGCTTTTAATAATAATTGTGATATTCCTCCCTAAGGGATTAGTATCCCTCCTCAAGAAAGTAGGGAGAAAATCAGATGCCAAGGTATGACTTCTTGACGTAGTCATCTGTTAGGAGATCGCTGCTTTTACCGTCCAGAATCATCCTCCCCTTCTCCAGCACATAACCCCGGTCCGATATCTCAAGCGCATGGTGGACGTTCTGTTCAACCAGGAGAACATTAACCCTCTCCTCTCTCAGCTTCCGTATCACATCAAGGAGGGTCAACACGAGATTGGGAGCCAGACCCAGGGACGGCTCGTCCAGGATGATGAGTTTAGGCTTTGACATTAAGGCTTTTCCTATGGCAAGCATCCTTTGCTCCCCACCACTCAGGGTATCAGCCCGTTGTTTATCTCTCTCCCTCAGCTTCGGGAAAATCTGGTAAACCTGCTCTAGGGTGTCATCTGCGCTATCTTGTCTGGTATAGGCCCCCATAAGCAGGTTCTCTATAACGCTCATCCGGGGGAACGAAGCCATCCCTTCAGGAACGAGGGTCACACCCTTCTTGACTATCTTATATGGTGGTAGTTTCTCGATGTTTTCGTTCAGGAATTTGATGCTGCCGGATGAGGGATGAAGTAAACCGGTTACTGCCTTGACTGTAGTAGTCTTTCCAGCACCGTTAGAGCCTAATAGGGTCACAATCTCTCCCTTACCTACATTAAGGGAGAGATCCCACAATACCTGAACCTTACCATAGGATACGTTGATGTCTTTGACTTCAAGCATTTTATAGGAACCTCTCACCAAGGTATGCATCAATCACCGTCTGGTTTGAGCCAATCTCTTTCGGGGAGCCTTCAGCGATCTTTTCCCCGTGGTGTAGGACAACAATTCTCTGGGAGAGATTCATGATAATCCGCATCACGTGCTCTACCATCAGGATGGTGACCCCCATATCCCTTATTTTCTCAATCAACTCCACAGCCTTCTTGCTTTCTGAAGGATTGAGTCCGGTGGTTACCTCATCCAGCAATAGGAGATTCGGTTCCGTGGCCAAAGCCCTCGCCAGCTGGATTAACCTTAGTTCTACCACATTAAGGTTCTTGACCGGTTTATTAAATTTCTCCCCGGAGAAACCAACGAAATCAAGGGTTATGGAAGCCTTCTCTCTTGCCTCATCAAGGTTTATCCCATCGGAGCTGCCGAATAGGGCGCCTACGGTAACATTCTCGCAGGCGGTCATCTCAGGAAAGGAGTGAACAAGCTGGAAGGTCTTTGCCACACCCATCCTGCAGATTTTGTAGGGGCTGGCATTGGTTATATCTTTGCCATTGAACATAATGCTTCCATAATCCAGGCCATAGATGCCGCTTATCATATTAAGGAGAGTGCTCTTACCCGCCCCGTTTGGGCCGACAAGCCCTACAATCTCCCCCCTGTTTACATGGAAGCTTACATTCCTTAAAGCCATAAGCCCGCCAAAGCTCTTCGTCAGGTTCTCAACCCTAAGCAAGGTAATCACCCATAGGATTAGTAATTATGAATTTAAACCAATATATAATCATAGAAGAATAAAATGCTGCTCTGCGTGGAAGAAACAGGGGAATTAAGAGGTTGTGTGGAGGTCCCGGGCTCGAAAAGCTACACACACCGGGCGCTGGTTACAGCAGCCCTGGGAAAGAAATCCAGGATAAGAAACCCGCTTATTTCATCCGATACCCTGGCGACGAAAAAGGCGTGTGAGGCGCTGGGAGCTGAAATAACGGAAAGAGAAGGTGACTGGATTGTTGAAGGCGTTGACGGAGTAATAGACTTCGAAAGAGAGGTTATTGATGTAGGTAACTCGGGAACAACACTCAGGTTTATTACGCCCCTGGCTGCGTTATCTGATAAGTGGGTAGAGATTACAGGAGACTCCTCGATTAGAGGGAGACCTATGAAACCCCTCCTGGATTCATTAAGAGAACGGGCTGAGATAGAGAGTAGTGACGGGTTCCCGCCCCTGAGGTTAAGGAAGAGAAAAGATGTTGTGGATGGAAAAATAGGGGTGAAGGGGGATGTCAGCTCACAATACGTCTCTGCCTTATTGCTTGCCGCTCCATTGGTGGGATTGGAGATTAACCTGGAGGGGGAGCTGAAATCCAGGCCGTATGTTGATTTGACCCTGGAGGTTATGGAGAAGGCGGGGGTTAGGGTAGAGGAAAGGGAGGGGGGGTTTTATGTGGGGAGGCAGGGTTACCGGGAACTGGACTACAGGGTTCCAGGAGACTACTCCTCAGCAGCTAATGTTCTGGCACCATGCTCTTTCATCGAATCCGATGTGGAGCTAAAAAATTTATACATGGACAGGCAGGGAGACAGGAGGATACTTGATATACTCGGGGAGATGGGTGTTCCCCTGAAGCAGGGGGAGGATTATGTTAGGGTGAGGAACGCTGAATCCCTGGATGCTGTTGAATTCGACGCATCAGACACCCCCGACATAGTGTTGCCTCTTGTGGCAGTAGCCTGCTTCGCCCAGGGAAAAAGCGTGTTCAGGAACATAGAGCATTTAAGGTTCAAGGAATCGGACAGGCTTAAGGCCTGCAACGAGTTCAGGAAGCTGGGAGCCAGGGTTAAGATATTAAGGGATAGTATTGAGGTTGAGGGTCCTGTGAAGGCAAAACCAGCTGACATGAGAGGTTTCCAGGATCATAGGGTTGTTATGGCGTTAGCTTCCGCTGCATTAAACGCTGGAGGAGGGGTTTCCAGGATTGGTTCAGCTGATATGTTAAATGTATCCTTTCCTAATTATTTAGGGATGATGCAGTCATTGGGCGCAAAGATGTGGGTGGAGGAATGAGAAAAATCAGGGAGCTGAGGGAAGAAATCGACGGAATAGACCAGCAGATGCTTGAGTTACTGGATAGGAGAGGCAGGCTGGCCTCCCTGATCGGGGAGATAAAGAGGGAGAGGGAGTTGACGGCCTTCTCCCCTGAGAGGGAGAGTGAGATATTCTCCAGGATAGAGGGCGTAGAGAGCTCTCTTTCGAGGGAGGGTTTGAAGGCTATATATAGAGAAATTATCTCCGCGTGCCGGAGACTGCAGGAGCCCATAGAGGTTTCGTATTTAGGGCCTGAGGGTAGCTTCACTCACCAGGCAGCCAACCAGAGATTCGGGTCGCAGGCAGACTATAAACCAATAGAAAGCATAGAGGATGTTTTCTCTGAGATAGATAAGGGCAGGTGCGACTACGGGGTTGTCCCCATTGAAAGCTCACTTGAGGGCATGGTTACCCGGACCCTGGACATGTTCATCGAATCCAGCAACAAAATCAACGGCGAGATATTCCTGCCAGTATCCCACTGCCTACTCTCGAGGGTTGATATGGACTCCATAAGAGTGATATACTCTCATCCTCAGGCCATAGCCCAGTGCAGGAGCTGGATTAGAAGAAACCTGCCGGGTGCGGAAATCAGGGAGGCATCCTCCACCTCAGAGGCTGCCAGGATAGCAGTGAACGAGAAAAATTCCGCTGCCATAGCGAGCTCTATGGCAGCTGCCATCTACAAGCTGGGTATTGTGGAGGAGAACATACAGGATAGGGGTGAAAGCTACACCCGCTTCCTGATTATATCAAAAAACACTGTAGGGAAAACAGGCAGGGACAAGACCTCCATCATGTTCTCAATAAAGGACAGAGTGGGTGCATTATATGAGATACTCAAGCCCCTGGCTGCTGAGGGAATAAGCCTCACTAGGATAGAGTCCAGGCCCTCCAGGAAGGGGCTCTGGGATTATTATTTCTTCGTGGACTTCGAGGGGCATGAAGACGATTCTAGGATAAAGAAAACACTAGAGGAGGTGAAGGAGAACTGTGTCTTCCTTAATGTGCTGGGGTCTTATCCTAGGGGAGAACAGGCATAGCCTTTGCCCCGGTATTCCTCGGCCTTGTCTTTATAACCCTGCCGTATTCCTCTACCGAAGCCGCTACCTCAGAGGATTGGTTTTTCTCGGCTATCGCAATATAGGCCGACCCAGTCCCCGATAAACCAGCTGCTTTCGCCCCGGAGGAGAGCATGGCGTAGATTGGCTCCGGGCTATAGCCCAGAACACCAGTGTAGAGCAGGCCGTTGAGGGTCAGGGCATTGAAGAAATCCCCCTCCAAAGCCTTCCTGTAGGCTAACTCCACGTAAGATCCTATGAGCCTGATTTTTTCTTTATCCACATCACGGGTATATGCTTTTTTATCAGAAACCAGCAGGATGATGGAGTGGTTTGGAGGGAACCTCTCTCTCCTGATAAGTTTACGCTTAAGGTTGTCTGTTACGGTAATACCCCCAAGAAATGAGGCTGAGGCGTCATCGAATGCTCCCGTGATTGAGACACCACCCTCGATGGAGCAGTCAACAGCCCTCTGGATGATCTCATCTTCTGTTGCATCCAGCCGGGAGGCTTTGGCGGCGGCGAGAAAGATTGCATTAGATAGAGCGCTGCTGCTCGATAGCCCCTGGGCTACAGGGATATCTGATTCGATGCTTAATCTAGCTCCACAGGACTTCCCACACCACTCAAGGGCTCTGCTGACACATAATTCAGAAAACGATTTATCCTCTCTGGATGAGCTGTATACCTCGATTCTGTCCCCGCTCCAGCCATCCATCAACTCCAGCTCCACCTGTGTTGAAAGATCTAATGCGAAGGCAGCGCCCTTTCCTGTTGCTATGGCATTTACTATGGTACCTGCTGCGTAAGAGTAAGCCCTGTATTTGGTCATTTCGGGAACCTAGGGGGAATTAAACCCCCGGCAATGCAATAGTCAGCTAAAACAAAGGCTGTCATGGCCTCGGCTACTGGAACAACCCGGGGGGTTATGTTAGGGTCATGTCTCCCCTCAATCCCTAAATCAACCTCCTCCATCCTCCCAACGTCAACCGTTTTTTGTTTAACCGATATGGAGGATGTGGGTTTAACAGCTATCCTGGCTATAAGAGGCATGCCGGTGGAAATACCGCCCAGTATTCCTCCAGAGTTGTTTGATTCAAAGACAACCTTACCATTTGTTATCCTGTAGGGATCGTTCATCTGCGAACCCCTCATATCAGGGGATTTGAAACCTGCACCGAACTCCACACCCTTCACCGCGGGGATGGAGATCAGGGCCTTAGCCAGCACTGCATCTAGTTTGTTGTAGACCGGGTCTCCCAGACCGGGAGGCACACCCAATGCAACTACATCCACTATGCCACCTGAGCTGTCCCCCGCACCAGCAATCTCCTGGATGCGTTTCATCATCAAATCAGCTGTCTCGGGATCAGAGCACCTCACCGGGTTGCTTCGGCTGTTTCTCTCAATCTCCTTTATGGATGGCGTCTTCTCGAGGGAGACGTCAGCTATCTGTGTTGTGTGAGCGATTACCTTGATACCAGGATGCTTAAGAAGTTTCTTGGCTACCGCGCCAGCCATAACCCTGGAAACAGTCTCCCTTCCTGAAGACCTTCCACCACCCCTGTAGTCATGGAACCCGTACTTGAGCCTGTAGGTGTAGTCCGCATGCCCTGGCCTCATAATGTTCTTTATTTTCTCGTAGGGTTTGGAATCCACATCCCTATTGTAGACCAACATAGACAGAGGCGAACCAGTGGTCTTTCCCTGAAAAAGCCCGGAGAGTATTTCAACCCTGTCTTCTTCCTTTCGGGGGGTGGATATTTCGCTCTGGCCCGGCCTCCTTAAATCAACCTCCTCCTGGATTTCCTCCAACTTGAGTTTTAAACCAGACGGTAATCCGTCAAGTACCACGCCCACGGCCTTCTGGTGGCTCTCTCCCCAGGCCGTCATCCTCAGGCATCTGCCAAATGAGTTACCTTCCATCCTATACCTCCTCCCTGTATAAATCAATTAAGCGATTAGACCTTTTAATAGATAATTCCGGGTCAGAGTAGATATCTGACATATCCTCAAGCTCCTTAACCAGCCTATCAAGATTCTTTCCCTTGATAAGCTGCCTGAATGAATCTATCTTGTTGGATAGGATACTGCAGACCTTCAGGGATTCAGGGTTCTCCAGCTGTATGGAGGCGTACATTTCATGGTTTTGGGCGGTAATCCGGGGTATGAAGTCAAACAACACCCTATGGAATTTGCCCATGAAAGGCCTTAAATCATCCTCCCCATATCCTAACTCCTTTATTGTTGAGTTGATGCCCATGAACGAGAGGTGGATTAACACCTGGATCAAGGCCATAATCTCGTCGTGTCTTTCTACAGTGGACTCATGAACCCTCAAACCCTTGGACGTGAAGAACTCCTTTATCTCATTAATCCAGCTATCTCCCTGGACGGGGATGACTATGATGCTCTGTTCCTCAAGCTTCGTTGGGGGGCAGAACATAGGATGTATGCTGATGTAATCTATATCTTTCCTACCGGTCCTGATGAAGGACTCCCTAACGTGGGATTTAATGGAGGTCGCATCCATCAACAGCGAACCCTTTTTCATGGCAGGGGCTATGGACTCAACAACCTGGGGGGTCTCCTTTATTGGAGTCGACACCAGCACCAGGTCAGCATCCCCTACCGCCTCGATATTGTTTACCCTGTACTCCAGGCCCAGGCGGGAGGCAACTGCCTCGCCCCTGCTAGCATCTATGTCTGAGATAACAACCCTGAATTTCTCCTGCAGTAATTCAGCAAAGAATTCCCCGATAACACCTGCTCCAACAACCGCGGCCTTCATTTTCCTCCCCCGCCGCCTAAAGCCCTTAATGCCTGCTCCCTCATTAACCCAACCGGAGCCTTCTTGTTCGTCCATATCTCAAAGGCCAGCGCCCCCTGCCATACCAGCATCTCAATCCCGGGTATTGTTTGCGCGCCAGCATCCCTAGCATCCCTCAGGAATCTCGTCTCCAGGGGGTTGTATACTATATCCATCACAACCAGGTCGCTTCTGAATAATTCCCCGGGAAAGGGTGTTTCATCCACTCGGGGGTATAATCCCACAGACGTGCAGTTCACCACAACAGAAACGTCCTTGACTGATTCAGCCAGCTCCCGCTTGCTTAAACCTAGGGGAGTGCAGCTGCCCCCTGCCTTTCTGAGTTCCCCGCAGAGGCTTTCAGCTCTTTTAGGAGTCCGGTTAGCTAAATAGATGGAGTCCACACCCTCATCCAGCAGAGCATGGCATAAAGCCCTTGAGGCGCCTCCGGCACCGAGAACCAGCACTTTCCTGCCATCTAAACCGGTTGCATTCTTCAGAGAGATGGTAGCTGCCCTCCCGTCGGTGTTGTATCCCACAAGGCGGCCGTCAACATTCTCTACCGTGTTAACGGCTCCGATCCCAACCGCCGTCTCCTGCAGGGAATCAAGGAAGGGTATGATAGACTCCTTGTGGGGTATGGTCACGTTAAAGCCCGCTATCCCCAAAGCCTTTATTCCATTTACTGCATCCCCCAAGTTGTCCTCTATGACATGGAAGCTGCAGTATGTTGCATCAATTCCCAACCCAGTGAAGGCAGCGTTCTGCATTATAGGGGAGACCGAGTGCTCCACCGGGCATCCGATCAAGCCGTAAACCCTCATTTTGTATGTAAATCAAGTAACTCTTTTGTTTGCTTGGATGAAAGCTGGCCGGGGGCTATATCACCCGAGTAAAATACTGGGACATTAAACAGGACTCCGACAATCCTTCCCAGCGGGGAGCCCATTGGTATGGCAATAATCCTCTTACCTCCCTCACCCATCCTGAGACAAACCTGGTAGAGGGATAGGATGTCCCCTGGATTGTTTACCTTGAAGGCAACCTTCGCTATATCCCCCAGGGCCAGCTCTTTCTCCAGTACGGATTCGATCCAGGCCCCGGATGGTGTCTCCCTGAAGTCATGGAAGGATACTATGGATTTGATTCCCCTATCTTGCGCCTTTTTTATAATCCCGTCCCTGAGGTGGTCTTCTGTAGACAGCTCTACATCAATGTAGTTCACGTAGTCCAGGAGAGACTCCATGAGGGTAACCCTCTCCTTTTCGCTTCCGTCGAATTCACCCCCCTCCTTCCTGCTCCTGTTGGTTAGGATTATGGGTTTCCCGTGGGTTGAAAGTTTTTCCAGCTCCCCATCCAGGAACCTGATTCCCTTGTCAGGTGACAGGTCAACCCTGAACTCCAGCAGGTCAGCATAGTCTATCCCAGCAACAGGTTCGATTCCCGGCCTCACGCAGAGACAGACCTGGGGTTTATTCCCTATCATTTTTCCGTAATCGACTCCTTCACCTTCTTCCCGAAGTGCCTGCCCCCCTCCTCCAGATGCACCAGGATTCTATCACCCTCCCTGAGCTTTGCCACAGAAACAGGCTCTCCTTTTTCGTTAACCAGCCGGATGGTTTCAGCGTTCTGGAGCAGGATGCTTATTTTTCTGCTATCTGAGTTGGCCTCCACCAAGAGCAAAGGCCTCTCCTCTATCTTAAGGCGACCTACTATGGCAACCCTGCTTTTCCCGGTGTTGTCTACCACAAGCACCTCATCCCCTGCTTTCAGCTCAGAAAGATACTTGGTTCTCCCATCAGGCAACAGGATGTAGGAGTGAACCGGCCCTGCATTAACCCTAAATGGTCTGGTCGCTACGTAAGGATTTTTCACGCTCTCGCTGTGAACCAGGAAGAACGCATTCGACTGGGAACCGATCAGGTTACCCTCTCCCACATGCATCATGGAGCATGTATCTATGCAGACCCTTGAGCCCATCCCGGTAGGCTTTATTTTTGTTACAGTAGCTTTTACTAAATCCACTTTCTTGGCCTCAAACTCATGGTATACCCTGAATAGGTCCCTGACTTCGTCAACGTTTTTGGGCCGGTAGAGTATACCGTCTGCTCCAACCTCCAGGGCCTTCAGTACGGTCTCGGCCTGCCTTACATCACCTATCTCGGCCACCACCTTACATAAACCCTGCGCCTCCGAGATAATATTCTCCAGCGGGATGATGTCTTTGCCGGTGTTGATTAAAAGATAGTCCACCTGCTTTACCATCGAGACCGCTTTCCTCTCGTCTCCCTTATCCTTGATTTCTATGTGGAAGCAGCTTCTGGAGTTCTCTGGTTTATGTTTTACTCTGGAGACTATTATGTCCGCATCACCGTCCGCTCCATCATCTGATTCCAGGGCGGTTTTTACCGCAGCCAGTTCAGTGATTTTTTTGAGGAGTTCAGGCTCCTCAACGTAGAAGGTGACGAAGCCTGATTCTATGCCTGCCTGGACCTTTTTTTTCTCATTCTTCCAGTCGCCCTTGATGTGTAGCCAGAGTTCCTTCATTTTTTCCTTTATTTTATTGGACTACAGCCCCTTTAATGCTTTCTCTACGCTAGCTTCCTCGTGAACAATCATTGAAATGGCCTTCACCATACTCGTAGGGTTCTTGTGCTGGAATATGTTGCGGCCCATGGCAACGCCTGCGCCCCCTGCCTCAATCGAGTCCTTCACCATCTCAAGACAGTCCCTGTCTGAGTCCATCTTCGGCCCCCCTGCTATTACTACAGGTACGGGGCATCCCCTGGTGACTTCCCTGAAATCGTCCAGATCACCTGGATAATTTGTTTTTATTATGTCTGCACCTAATTCGGCTCCGGCCCTGGAGGCTATCTTTATCACTTCCACGTCATGCTCTGATTTTATTTTATCCCCTCGAGGGTACATCATGGCTATGAGGGGCATGCCCCAGGTCCTGCATTTAGATGCTACCTCACCGAGTTCCTTTATCATCCTGTATTCTCCTTGGGAGCCGATGTTCACGTGTATGCTCACCGCATCAGCACCCATCTTTACGGCCTCCTCCACGTCTGTTACGATGGCTTTCTTGAGGGGGTCCGGGCTCAGTGCTGTTGACGCGGAGAGATGGATTATTAGTCCAATATCTCTGCCCTCGCTGCGGTGGCCTGTCTTGATCAGCCCCTTGTGCATTAGGACGGCGTTAGCTCCTCCTTGGGCTATCTGGCCTACTGTTTTTTTCATGTCCACGATGCCTTTAATGGGGCCGACGCTGACACCGTGATCCAGGGGCACGATAACTGTTCTCTTTGTTTCTCTGTTGATTATCCGTTCAATTCTTATTTGTTTACCTACGTCGCTCATTTACAACACCTTATGTAATTTATTTAAATTATTATCTATTTATTAAAGATAAATTTTATATATAAATATTGATGTAGTAATTATTATAGAATAAAAAACAATTAATTAAAAGAAGTGTAAAATGTCCGAGCAATTAGATGAAATCGACAGGGAATTAATAAACCAGCTCCAGAATAACCCGGAGATAGACATTGAAGAACTGAGGGATATAATAAACCACAACCTCAACAGACGGCTCTCCATCTCCACCATATACCACAGGAAAAACAAGCTGCTGGACAATAAGATACTAAGAAGCGAGTACGCCCCGGACTACCTGAAAATAAACAAGGCGACACTATGCTTCATAGCACTGAAATTCGAAGGCCATGAAGAAAACATATTCCAGCAACTCAGGGAGATGAACAATGTGATGGAAGTTCACGCCGTGGGAGGGCAATACGACGCCTTCCTGAAGGTAAGAGGCAGGGACATACACGAGATAGCTGACCTCGTCTTCCAGATTAGAACAGACTACCCCATAGTGAAAACAACCGAGATATTCTTCGTCCTGAAAACAGAGAAAGAAACCCTCAGCATAGGCATATAACCCCATCCCCTAAAGTATGAACAACTCCAGATACCAGAGGATGAAGCCCAGGAAAGCCATCACAAAGACGTGAGAATAAAGCACATCCCTGAACTCCTCAAAGTCATTGATTGATGCATTAAGGAGAATGGAAAGCATAAACAAGTGAACAACAGAAGTGAAACCGAATATAACAAAAAAACCGTATTCGATGAAAACATTGGGTAAAACAAAGAAAGAGGAGAGTATGATGTAAAAGAACCCCCCGACGATTAAACTCACAACCATAGGAATGCTCAAAAGGAACAGCAGATAGTAGAGCAGGAAATGCTCTGTGGAGCCCCTGCCCCCGAGCAAAACAAGGGAAACCACAGCAGCTGCCGTGCTAACAACAAGAAAAAAAAAGAACGCGTAACTTGGCTCCTCCAGCTTCGCTCCCTCATCCAGACCGTACATGAAAGAATATTCTCCATGAGGGTATTTATTCCTTTCTCAGGTCAAAAACTCTCTTGGCTTTACCCGCACTCCTCTCAAGGCTTAGCGGCTCCACCAGCTCCACCCTCACTGATACATCCAAACCGCTGCGTAGCTCTCTCTCAAGTGCCTGCCTTAAATCCCGCAGCTGAACCTCGCTCCCGGTGAAAATTTCGGGATTAACCTCAATTTTAACCCCCAGGGAATCCATCTGACGATCCCTGGAAACAATAATCTGGTAACTATCCCCCATCTCCGGAAAAGACATTATAATCTCTTCCACATGCGAGGGGAACACATTAACCCCCTTGATAATCAACATATCATCAACCCGGCCCCTGATGCGCGCAATCCTTTTATGTGTGCGACCGCATGAACACCCTCCGGAGATGAAGGATGTGATATCCCCTGTCTTATAGCGCAACAACGGCAGACCCTCTTTTGTCAGTGTTGTGAGAACAAGCTCTCCATCATCCGCTATCTCTGCGGATTCAGGGTCAACTATCTCAGGCAGGAAATGATCACCCCAGATATGCATCCCGCACTTCTCCTCACACTCCATACACACGCCGGGACCACACATCTCAGACAGGCCATAATTGTCGAAGGCATCAATACCGAAGCTGTTTTCTATCCGCTTTCTCATAGCCTCGCTCCAGGGCTCGGCCCCGAACACACCAACCCTCAGCTTCAAATCCCCGCTTTTGATGTTTAACTCATCCATCACCTCAGCTAAATGTAATGCATAGGAGGGTGTTGAGCTGAACATGGAAACATTAAAGTCCTTCATCACCTGAATCTGTTTCCTGCTGTTCCCAACCCCCGCAGGGATAACAGCGGCCCCGATTTTCTCAGCTCCCTGGTGGAACCCAAACCCCCCGGTAAAAAAGGCATAGTTGTAGATTAACTGCACCGTATCCTCCTTTCGCACACCGGACATGTAGAGCTCCCTGGCCATCAAGTCAGCCCACACATCCAGATCCCCCCTGGTGTAGACGACCACGGTAGGTTTACCGCTCGTGCCGGAGGATGCGTGTATCCTATTAATCTTAGGGTACGGCACCGCCACCATTTTAAACGGGTAATTATCCCGCAGATCCTGTTTGGTGGTATAGGGAATCCTTTCAACATCATCCAGCCTTTTTATGTCAGACGGCTTAAGACCTGCCTGCCTGAATTTCTCCCGGTAGAAGGGTATTCTGCTATAACAGTAGTTGACTATGTGCCTTAGACGCTTGAGCTGGAGTTTCTCTAATCCGGCAGGCTTCATTGTTTCTGTCTTTTCATCCCAGAACGACATATTATTAATGAATTTTAAATCATAATAAAACTCACTTTAAGGTGAAGCAGAAGATGTACTGGAACAAGAAGGCTGAAACACTGAAACCTAGGGAATTAATAAAGCTTCAGGGGAAGAGGCTGAGACAGGTTACTAAATATGTCTACCGGAACTCAGGCTTCTACAAGAAAAAATTCAGGGAACTGGGTTTGAAACCCGATGACATCAGGGGTGTGGAGGATTTAGGCAAGCTTCCTTTCACAAGGAAGAGCGATCTAAGGGATAACTATCCATATGGTTTGTTTTGCACCGGCCTTGAGAATATTGTAAGAGTGCACGCCTCATCTGGTACAACAGGCAAGCCCACGGTTGTGGGCTATACCGGGAACGACATAGGGCTCTGGACTGAGGTGATGGCCCGCTCTATTATGGCAACAGGAAGCACACGGAAGGATGTGTTGCATGTAGCATACGGTTACGGGTTGTTTACCGGGGGGCTGGGGCTGCATTATGGAGGTGAGAGGGTAGGGTGCACTGTTATACCGGCTTCGGGCGGGAATACCGCCAGACAGCTTCTGCTGATGCAGGACCTGGGCTCTACTGTGTTAGCCTGCACACCATCTTATGCCGTATATCTGGCTGAATACGCTGAAAGGGAGGATGTAGATCCTAGGGAAGACCTTAGGTTGAGGGTGGGAATCTTCGGGGCTGAGCCGTGGAGCGAACCCATGCGTAGGAGGGTGGAGGATGCCCTGGACCTGAAGGCCTACGACATCTACGGGCTCTCCGAAATAGTTGGGCCGGGGGTAGCGCAGGAATGTGAGGAGCAGTGCGGTGCTCATATATGGTCTGATCACTTTTTGCCTGAGGTCATTGACCCGGAAACAGGCGAGCAACTGGGGGAGGGGGAAGAGGGTGAGCTGGTGTTAACCACATTAACCAAGGAGGGTATTCCTTTGTTAAGGTACAGGACAGGGGACAGAACAATACTGGAGTACGATAAGTGCGCCTGCGGCAGAACCCATCCCAGGATGATTAAGGTCAGGGGTAGAACAGATGATATGTTAATTATCAGGGGAGTTAATGTATTCCCCTCTCAGATAGAGCATGTGTTGCTTAAAATCCCGGAGGTGGGCTCACACTATATTCTGGTGGTTGAGAAAAGGGGCCCGCTTGATGTTTTAACCGTCAGGGTGGAGGTAACACAGGATAGTATAAGCGACAGGGTCAGGGACTTAATGAAACTTGAGGAGAGGATTAAGAGCAGCATAAGCCATGCGTTGGGTGTTAACGTGAGCGTTGAGCTTGTGGAACCATTTACCCTGGAAAGGAGCAGGGGCAAGGCAGTCAGGTTAGCTGATTTGCGTAATGAGGGAGGCAAGAAAAAAAAATGATTAAACAGTTATCTGTTTTCCTGGAAAACGAGCCAGGACGGCTGGTTAAGGTAACCCGGATTCTTGAGGATGCAGGAATAGATATCAGGGCTTTGACTGTTGCGGAAACAGCGGATTTTGGGATTCTGCGGCTTATAGTAAACGATCCTGGTAAAGCCCACAGGATTCTTAAGGAGAATAGTGTTGCTGTGGCATTGGACAGCGTTCTCGGGGTTGAGGTGGAGGATAAGCCTGGAGGGTTGAGAGCTATTGCGGAGATTCTCGCGGAGGGTGAAGTCAACATTGAATACGTTTATGCGTTTGTCACCAGAAGCCATGAGAAGGCCTTCGTTGTTTTAAGGGTTGATGACAGGGAGAGGGCTGTTAAGGTGTTGGGTTCCAGCAGTATCCGGTTGGTGGGGCAAGATGAAGTGTCAAATATATAATACCTGATTTTTTGGTACTTTACCTATTTTTTAGGTATTATACCAATATATTCCTATGGCTAAGGGGGAATTTCTTAGGGCTCAGATTGTAATGCTTAGGGGTTTGGGATACAACCAGAAGGAGATTTCAGGTAAACTGGGAGTCAGCCAGAGCACCGTAAGCTACACCCTAAGAGAGGTAAACCAGAAAGCAAGGGATGAGGGAGACGAACCAGCATATACCACCGTGATTGCCTCAGGATACGGTCCGGTGATAGTGAAGGCAGCTAAGATACTGTTCAGGGATAGATCTTAGATAAGAAACTTTGGGGATTTTTCTCCAAAATAGTCTTCGCTTCCACCCCAAACAATTCCCTAATCTTTGCTATGCCATCTTTAGGGTCCGCCCACGGGAAATCCGAGCCGAAGACAACCCTCTCAATCCCTATCTCATCCACCAGAGAGATAAATAGGTCATCTGGGATGTTCCAGGGGATAAATGCGGTATCAAACCACACGTTACTGTAGTCTAGAACATGATGGAGGTCATTAAATGTCTTGTATCCCCCAAGGTGCGCTAAGAGTATGGTTAAGTCCGGGAATGAATCAAGCACCCGGGCGTAGTATCTGGGGTGCGCGTATAAAGGAGTTACGGGCTTTACTTCATCACCTATATGGAACACCAAAGCCATATCCAGTTCCAGGAGCTTCTCGTATATCCTAAAGAGCCTCTCATCATCCGGGTGAAAGCGCTGCGCGTTCGGCTGCAGCTTCAAACCCCTGACGCCGTTGTCATTAAGTCTCTCTATCTCATCCTCCCATTCATTGTAGTCTGGGTGTATGGAGCCGAAGCATAATAGATCCTGGGACTGGACACTAATGCACCAGGTGTTGGAGGAATACACATGCTCTTTCCTGTTGGCTATTGTCAGGAGAAGGGATTTCCCCACGCCCGAAGCTTTCATCGAATCCTGCAGGCCCTCGATTGTTGCCTCATGTATAGGCTTGACCCCGTAGACATCCACCATCCGGGGAATAAGCTTCCCTGCTACCTTAACTGGGTAGGCGTGCGTATGACAGTCTATTAACATCTCCCGCATAAATATATAGTACATCACACACAAAAAAATGTTCCCACCTGATGTGTTGAAGGAATACTTCAAGAAATCTTATTTCGCGGTAGACGGGCTCTGGTTTATGAAAGTTGAAGAATTCGAAAAAGCCCTGGAAATCGACGAAAGTGTGTGGGGGATACAACCCAGGATACAGGCCCGGAGGGTGCGGGAGCTTCTCTCCATCAGGGGAGAGGGTATAAAGCCCCTTTTTAGTGCACTTAGGTTGAAGCTTGAGGCTGAAGACTACAGCTATCGCATGGACCCGGAGAAGGGAATTCTTGAGATAAAAGAGTGCCCCTGGATCAGGTTGCTGGAGAAATCCGAGAGAGGGCATCTGAATGAGGGAGTGATTTGTTCATCTGAATTCAGTGCATGGGGCAGGGAATTTAATGTAGAGGGTTTCAGGTTAGATAGCAGGGGCTGCCTGGAGGGGGGGGCATTGCAGACTGCTTTTTTCATTGAAATCAGAATAGGTTAATATGGGGAAGAAAGTTGTTTTATCAGGGAACGAATCCATAGCCAGGGGTGCATTAGAGTCGGGCATAACGCTTGCCACAGGCTACCCGGGGACACCATCCACCGAGATACTGGAGTACATAGCCGCTAAAGCTGGGAGGGATGTGCACGCTGAGTGGGCAGTGAACGAGAAGGTTGCCCTGGAGACGGCTGTTGGAGCCTCCTACAGTGGTGTGAGAGCATTATGCTGTATGAAGCATGTTGGGGTGAATGTAGCAGCTGACCCCCTGGTTACTCTGGCCTACACTGGAGTCAGGGGAGGCCTGGTTCTGGTGGCAGCCGACGACCCTGGAATGCACTCCTCCCAGAATGAGCAGGATTCACGGTTCTATGCAAAATTCGCTAAAATACCGCTCCTGGAGCCCTCTGATGCAGGAGAGGCTAGGGATATGGTCAGGGATGCCTTTATTCTCTCAGAGAAAACAGGGCTGCCTGTTATGTTACGCACCCTAACAAGGGTTTCACACACAAGCGAGCCGGTAGAGTTTAGCCCAGTTAAGAAACAGAAAAAACCGAAACTGGATGTGAACAGAAGGGAGTGGGTTATGGTACCAGCCTATGCGAGAGTAAGGCATAAAATATTGAACCAGAAACAGGGGAAGCTGATTAAGTATTCAGAGGAATCAGGATATAATAACGTAGTAAAGGGTGGGGGTGAGCTGGGGGTTATAGCCTCGGGGGTGTGTTTCAGCTACGCCATGGAGTTCCACCAGGGAGATTATTCTGTGCTGAAGATTGGCTCCTATCCTTTGGGGGAAAAGCTTTTAAAGAACTTCCTGGAGGGTAAGAAGGAAATTTTGGTGTTGGAGGAGGGGGAGCCTTTTGTTGAAGACCAAGTAAGGTGCCTGCACCCTAACGTTAAGGGTAAGAGAACGGGTGATATTCCATTGGAGGGTGAGTTGACGCCGGAGATTGTTTCTCTGGCGTTGGGTAGGAAACAGGTGATAAACCAGGGGTCAGGCATTAAACTGCCCCAAAGACCTCCTGTGATGTGTCCTGGATGCCCGCATAGAGGCAGCTTTTATGCGCTTAAACAAAACCAGCCCTTGATTGTTACAGGAGACATCGGCTGCTACACCCTGGGGGTGCAGAAGCCTCTTGAGGCACTGGACACCTGCCTCTGCATGGGAGCAAGTATTGGTAAAGCAGCGGGGATGAGCCATTCAGGAGCAGAGAGTGTGGCTGCTGTGATAGGTGAGTCAACCTTCCTTCACTCGGGGATTACATCCCTGATGAGCGCCGCCTACAACCAGGCTAACATTCTCGTGCTTATATTAGACAACAGCAGTGTTGCGATGACAGGACAGCAGCCCACACCAGCGACTGGAGTGAACATTAGGGGTGAGAGAACAAAGAAGATATCCATTGAGGAGGTATGCAGGTCATGTGGGGTGGATTCTGTGGATGTGATAAACCCTTACAGGGTCGGGGAGATGAAGGAACTCATAGGGAAGAGACTTGGACAGGATGGAGTCAGGGTTATAGTAGCAAGAGCGCCTTGTGTTATGCTGGGAGGTGTTTTTGGGGGGGACCGTTATGTTGTGGGAGACTGTAATGCCTGCAGGAAATGCTTGGAGCTGGGTTGCCCGGCAATCTCCTTTGACGAGAAAGAACACAGGGCAGCCATATCCCATTTATGTATAGGGTGTGGTGTATGCGCCCAAATATGCCCCTTTGATGCGATAAAAAAAACGAAATGATATCTGATATCCTGATTGTTGGCGTGGGAGGGCAGGGAATAATACTAGCATCAGACATACTCTCTAATGCAGCCTTAAGGCAGGATCTGAATGTGAAGACAACGGAAACCCATGGGATGGCTCAGAGGGGAGGCTCTGTTGTAACACACGTAAGGTTAAGCAACTCAGACATATACAGCCCCCTGATACCTAAAGGCAATGTGGATGTGTTGATTGCCTTCGAGCCTCTTGAGGCCTTAAGGTACTTGGACTATGTCAGCAAGGAAACCTTTATTGTGGTTAACTCTAATCCGATAAAGATGCACGACTACCCCGATATGGACAGCATCCTTGAGGAGCTGGGAGGGAGAAACGCCTTGGTGGTGGATGCGCTTGAGTTAGCGGGGGAGGCAGGTAATGTCTTGACCCAGAATATTGTTTTGCTGGGTGCATCCTCAAGTCATCTTCCCCTGAAAAGAGAGATCTTGAAGGAGACGATTAAACAGATGGTTAAGAGAGCGGTGGACGAGAACCTGAAGGCATTCCAGCTGGGCGTTAAGGCTTGGAATGTTCCTTAATCAATCTGTTTTTTCAACCTGTAGCATACGTACCCCCAATATCCTCAGCCTGGGAGGGGGTTTAAAAGGTTTCTATCTGAATAATTTACATGAGGTCTGGTATTCTCTTGCTTTATTTTATGGTATCTTTTTTGGCTTCATTCTCTTCCGCAGCAGAGGTTGCCCTGGTGGTGACATTACCTAACAACTACTCCTACATCAAATGCGTTAACATGCCAGGTAACGCGGACGGTTTTGATTTACTTAATAAGGCTGATATTGAGATAATGTGGGGATACGATAGCATTAGAGGGCATTACCCTGCCAGGATTCTGGGGTATGAATGCCCCCAAGACGGCTGTATACTCCATGTCTCCAGGGGAGAAGGCTGGGTCAGGGAGGAAGGCTTCGATCGTGGGTTGTCCTGCAGCCTGCACTATTGCGCACAGGAAGGTGATATTGCAGCACTTGGTTACGGGGGGACGCCGCCTGATTTTGAATTCAGGGAAATCTGCCGGGGGGAGGCGCCATCAACTGCTGGCGGCTTAACGGGTAATGTGGTTGCCTCAGGAATCGGCGACAATCAGATAATAGCAAGCCTGGTGTTGATTACCTTACTGGTTGTTTATTTTGTATACAGGTATTGGTGAAACAAAAGATGGCTGAAATAGGAGCATTGGTGGTGAGTTACGGCTCCAGGGGCGTAAGCTACATAGATGCCCTCCATAGGAGCGAGAGATACGATGTTGATTTATATATAGCGGACAAGCAGAGAAACCCCTTCAACATGGAGAGAGCCAGAAAACATAGGGTTATACCGGATCTTGATGTGGGAGAGATAAAGAAGTTCGCTGCAGAGTTTAAGGAAAAAATAGATTTCGGGATTGTGGGCTCGGAGGGACCTATAATCGAGGGGTTAAGGGGTATCATAGAGGAGGAACTTGGTATTCCTATGGTATGCCCCACCAGGGAGTATGCAATAGAGGAGAGCAAGCTTGAGCAGAGGCTTTTGATGGCAGAATGCTGTCCTGATGCGAACCCGGACTTCAGGGTATTTAAGAAGGAGGATTTTGGAAGCCAGGGAGAAGCGAAGAGGAAGCTCTACAAGTGGCTGGATGAGATGGGTAACCAGGTAGCGGTCAAACCTGACAGGCCAGGATACGGTAAAGGCGTGGGTGTGTGGGGAGACCACTTTAATACGAGAGAGCAGTTGTGGGAGCACTTTCTCTCCATCTATGGGCACGACTCCGTTATCGTGGAAAAGAAAATCGACGGTGAGGAATCAAGCTTCCAGTGCTTCTGCGACGGAAAGAAAATTGAGATTCTACCAGCTACAAGAGACTACAAGAGAGCGTTCGAGGGGGATGAAGGCCCCAACACCGGTGGGATGGGCTGCTACAAGGATAAGGGAGACTATCTGCCTTTCATGTCCCAGAAGGCTAGGGATGAGGAGATAGGTAAGGTAAAAAAATTATTCAAGCACATTAGGGGAGATGGGAGAAATGATGGCCTGCGGGGCATTCCACTGTATGTGGCATTCATTCATTCGGGTGAGGGGGCTAAGATTCTGGAAATCAACTCCAGGGGAGGGGACCCGGAGATACAAACCATTATGCCTTTGATACAGGACGACTTCGTTGACCTGTGCCTCGGTATGATAGACGGCAACCTCAAACCAATAAACATCAGGGAGAAGGCCTCTGTGCTGGTATACAAGGTCCCTCCAAACTACGGGGGCTTCGAGGATAGGTTCCCAGAGAGAGTGAATAAAGCCGGCATAGGCACGGAATTAGACCTGAACGGGGCCTGGGAGCTTAAGAAGAAATACGGAAACGATTTATGGATTTATCCCGGCTCTATGGAGGTTGGAGGTGACGGCAGACTACATACACTGACCTCAAGGACGGTCTGTTGCATAGGCGTGGGAGATAGCATAGAGGAGGCAAGAGATAAATCCATGGAGGCCATCGAGGGCATTAAGGGCGGAGCCCTCTGGTATAGAAGAGATATTGCCTCAGAAGAGCATATAGAAAATAGCATACAGCACATGAAGAACTTAAGGGGTTAAAGAATTTCTCCTCCCCTTTACTAGGGGGAGTATGCCCCTGAATTCATCTGTTCCGGCCTTCTCTAGGAGCTCATAGATTAGCATTTCAGTGGATGCCACCACAGCACCTGCATTCTTTAAGCGCTCCACAGCAGTTTCACAGTCCCCTCTCCTATGAGATGAGACCGCATCAACTGCCAGATACACCTGGTAGTTGTTTACAATTAAATCCAGGGCAGATTGCATGACACAGATGTGGGCCTCTATACCGCACAAGATAATATGGGAGGGGGATGTTCCCTGGATGAGTTCCCTGAACCCATCATCTTGGTAGCAGCTGAAGTATTCTTTCACCACAGGTTTATAAAGGCCGCATCTTTCGAGAACCTCTCTAATCTCCGCTACCGTGGCGCCGAGCTTCGCCTGCTCAGTCACCTGAACAGGTAAACCCAGGGCGCAGGCTACCTCAACCAGGGCCCTGATGTTTATTATAATCCTGTCTTTTTCATGGATGGAGTCTATGAGTTTATCCTGAACGTCCACAACCAAAAGCATTGACTGCTCCCTTCCCAAAGTCATTTTTTCACGCTGCTTAGGGTGGTCAAACCAGCAGGTATTACCGTAACCCTGGCCTCATCCCCCATTTTTTCAAAAGCCCTCTGTAGGGCTTCATCCGGTGTTCCCGCATAGCCCAGCCGGTAGGTTTCCCTGACCTCCTTCTCGGGCATATCTGTTACCAGGATTATATCCGCCTTCTCCATGGCCTTAAGCTGGTAGAAGGCCTTATGCCCTCCTATATTGAATTTTTTGCCTAATTCCCTCTGTATTATCTCTTTTGTCTCGTATTTCTTCATCCATTTCTCGTAGTTCCCGGCTCCAACGCCGTCTCCCACACCCTCCCTGCACTCTGCGACAAGAATAATCACTCCCCCCTCTTTCACAACATTCAGGCCCAGATGGAGAGCCTTGTAGGCCTGGTAGAGGTCCAGATCATGCGGGCTTCCGTTTGCGGCCGTAACAACTATATCAGCTTTCTCCCCTGTGGTTACCCTGTAGGCCTCATCCACCAGCTTCGCTCCCTTTCTCAGAACGGAATCAAATTGTCCGGCGAAGGCTCCGATAATACCCTCCTCGGTCTGCACTATGTTTATGGTGTAATCCACATCAGCCATCTTGGCTGCTTCGGTCATGTTCTCGTACATCGGGTTGCCGTCTAGTTTCCCTGGCCTGGAGTTCGGATGGAAAAAATTCCGTTGGTAGTTGTCTTGTATGGTCTCGTAGCCTGCAACACCGGGGAGAACGGATTTCCTTCCTCCCCCGTAGCCTGCGAAGTAGTGAATCTCCACATCCCCTGTAAGAACCTTGACATCAGCCTCGTAAAACACCCTCTTGATGTGGACTGGGGTACCCCTGCTGGTGTCTCCTAGGTAAACGAAGTCATCTCCCCAGCAGTCATTGCTCACGTATCTAATCCTTGAAGCGATATCTTTTCCTAAAAGTCTGGCTGCCTCCTCATCTTTTACAGTGCGATGGCTTCCGGTGGCAAATATTATTGTTATGTCCCCATCTCTCACACCGGCAGAATAAAGTTCCTTAAGCAGGGGGGGTAGTATCTGGTCTGTGGGGCAGGGTCTTGTGTGGTCATCCACTGCTATGGCAACACTATCCCCTTTTTTTGCAATGTCCCTGAGTCTCTTGGTTTTTATTGGATTCTGGAGTGCATCCCTGAGGATATCATCTGGATTTTTTTCTATTTTCAGTTCTTTTGGTTTAAGAACATCCAACAGATTCTTTTCCGGCACATCAACAGAAAGTTCCTTTTCACCGTAGGGTAATGGTAATCTCATTTTGACTGGTAATTATTTTATGATGATGTTCTTAAAAATTTGATATAGATGAGGATTTATTTGTAAGAGAATACATCTCTATGATATTTTCTAATTATCTCCTTGATTTCATCGCCTCTTTGCGGGTTAAGCGACACCTCCACACCATAATTGGTTGGTTTGGAGATGAGATAACCCGCCTTTATAGCATATTTCCCAACCTTCTTAATATCCCCCCTTAGGTGTTTAGGAAATCCTTTAGTTAGGTTATCAAATGATGTATGAGAGTTACCCCACTTATTTAATCTTGCTAGATTGAGCAGGATGTCAGAAAGTATTTCTTCTTTTAGCATATAATATAATTTGAACGTATGATTAAAAATAATTATTTTTACATAAAATCAACTTTTGAGAATATTTATATATTTAATTCATAGTATTTATAAGATACTTTATTCATAGCAATACAGATAAACTCAGAGTCATCTATCAAATAGCAAGGGTTCTAATGAACTCAACCCACCCCGAAGATGATGATGGGGGTCGGTTACTCGCCCCGGTGGGATTATATTATTAATATGAGTAACTTCATAGCAATACAGATAAGTGGGATGATAGTCTCCTGTCATTCCACAATTAGAATGACACACGAAAAATCCTTACTATTAGGAGTCTTGGGCGATACACCCCAATTGAGAATAGTTGATTTTTTATTGGGACACTATAGGTATGACTACTCCAAAAAAGAGATAGCTGAAGGTGCAGGTATAGCAGTTTCTACCCTCTATGGTGTCTGGAAGGAATTGGAGGAGCTGGAGATAGTAATCCAAACAAGAGCTTACGGAAATACAAGATTATTCAAGATAAATTCCCAGAATTCGTTGGTTAAATCACTAGCTAAGATGGATATGGATCTGGTTGAGTTAACAGCTCCAAAGAAGAGGATCATAGCAGATCCATCATAGAATCTAGAAAATTACAAAAATCTGGGGCCCTTAAAAATTCTAAGAGCCAGGGGTTCCTCCGTCTACACTACCCTCCCTTAATTCACTTCCGTCCCTGATAAGTGTTTTACCGTTTCCATCGGCACCAATTGAATTTATATAGAAGACGGAATCAATTTCTCTCCCATCCTTCCTGTCTAAAAGGCGAAGTGTACAAGCAGAATTCAACAGGTCGAATGATGAATCTATTATCGCTCCAATATGCCCTGGATGATCCTCCAGGAATTTCTCAGGGTCATCTACTATGACCGCGTACTCACCATCCTCTATAATCATATCGCCTTGATAGGGATTCAACTTATGTTGTGTTTTTACACCGTTTATTCTCTCCTCCTCAAGCCTCCAATTACTCATATCCACAGTAATGCCGTTACCATAGACCTCAATCCATTCCCTGTTATTGTCAGAACCAGGGAGATTATACATCACCTCATTCATGATTACAGAGCCTGCTGGAACAGTTGTTGTTGTAATAGTGGTGGTCGAGGTTGATGTGGTAGATGTTGTTGAAGTGGATGTTGTAGTTGTAGAGGTGGATGTTGATGTAGTTGACGTAGAGGTTGAGGTGGTTGAGGAGGTGGTGGTTGATGTGGATGTGAGTGTTGTTGAGGTGGAGGTGGTTGATTCCTCTCTTACTCCTACGCTCAACTCATCCACCAGACTAAGGTTGGAATCCCAGAGATAAGCGGTATCACCGTCATTATTCCAGACGCCCCCATCCCTGCCCCAGTACAGGTCGGTGGGTGAATCAACTCCTGAGCCGGTGTGAACCCTCACCGAGGTATCAGGGATTAGTTTAAACCCGTTAGGAAACGGGTAGGTGTGGTCCTCCCTATCCCTCAGAAACCAGCCGCTTAAATCCATCATGGAGCTGTCCTGGTTTACTAACCTCACCCACTCATCACCCAAATCCAAACCCACAATCCGTATCCCTCCGGTAGGTAATGTTGTGGTTGAGGTGGATGCGGATGCTGTTTTCTTTGTTGTTGTGGAGGTAATCCCGCATTTACCATAATCCTCTACCACGCGACCGTCCGGGCAGATATACTTTGTTATCAGGGTTGTGGAGGTCTTGGGCTCGGGGCATTCGTCCGGGTCCTCCACCACCCGTCCATTGGAGCAGACGTAACGATTTGTCTCAGGGCAATCGCTCTTGTGGGATGCCATACTACCGTCAGAGCATATGAACTTTGTTTCAGGCTGGCTGCTAAGACAGCAACCAAGCAACACCATCAGGATGAGAAACGAGTGCATGGATTCCATGGTGTTAATCTATTGGGTGATTCACGTAAAAAGGAATGCAAATAATATAGCAACTAATCCCCCCATCAGAGTAGCCAGGAAGTTAACTGTATGCTGGTCTATCAACCTTCTCTCAACAACTGCTCCCAGAAGGCTGTCAATGTTGCAGCCGACGAAACCAGCTAATGCACCAACATAAAGATATGATATGTGATGGGAGAAGAGCACAGGAATCAGGGATAATAGGAAGGCACCTGCCAGGGAAGCTATTGTACCAGGAGCTGAGACCGCACCGCTTGTTCCCACCCTAACCCTCTTTCTTGGGTTTGTTATGAGACGGGGTTTCTTGTCATAGATTTGGCCTATCTCTGTTGCAAAGGTGTCTGCTGTGGCAGTAGCCATCGCTCCCACGAAACCGTAGAGAAGCAGGGAGTTGCCTGTGTAGTAATACAGTAGGGAGTAGATTACTGCCGAGCCCCCGTTCCCGAAGACGTTCCTGTATGTCCGGACTTCCTGGCCCACACCGTTTCTCTCTTTTTCACCCAGCTTGTATTTACTGACCAGGTTTCCTACGATAAAGAAGGCCAGGACGAGGTAAATCCAGTACCATAAATCCCCCAGGGATATGAATATAACAACCCCAACTAAACCGGATGCAATCAGGGCTGTTAACTCAATCTTTTTCTTCAGGTACGCGTAAACAAGTATCAATACACATAATGATACGGTAACCCAGAGATATAAACCCATTTTAAAGAATAGAGTAGAGAACATAAAAATAACAATTTTTAGTGCTCTGGTGTAATGTTTTAACATTGAGGTGAGATAGATGTCATACACCATCGAAGTCAGAATAGAATTAAAGAAGGGCGTTATTGACGCGGAAGGAGAAACCGTGAAAAAATCACTTAATCTTCTGGGATACAGGATAAAGGACGTGAACACCGTAAGAATATATGCCATAAAGGTGGAAGCAGGATCAGAGAATGATGCTGTTGAGGAAATAAATGAGGCCTGTAAACGATTACTCGCCAACCCAGTTATACAGAACTACAGTGTGACTGTAAAATGAGCCTGTACAGGGAAATCACCGACAGGGTGTATGAGATAAACCTGCTGGATTCCTCAGATGAGGAGATGGAATCCATGAGCAGGGATAGGAGCCTGGGCCTGAACCTCAAGGAATTAAGGAAAATCAAGAAACACTTCAAGGGGGAGGGAAGGAATCCAAGTGATGTGGAATTGGAGGCCTTCGCCCAGAGCTGGAGCGAGCACTGCTGCTACAAGACCAGTAAACCCATCCTTGACGAAAGCGTTTTCAAAACCAAGGCCCCACAAAACATCTGCGTAATCTCCGAGGATGCCGGGGTGGTGGATTTCAATGAAGACTATGCTTATGTCGTCGCCCTTGAGAGCCACAACCATCCATCGGCTCTGGACCCCTATGGGGGAGCAGCAACAGGTATTGGAGGAATCCTGAGGGATGTGGTCTGCATGGGCGCGCAACCTGTTGCACTGGTTGACCCCCTGTTTTTCGGGCCACTGGATTATGACTACAAAAAAATCCCAGAGGGAGTCAAGCATCCAGAGTTCCTGTTCAAGGGTGTGGTTTCTGGTATCGCCGCATACGGTAACAGGGTTGGCATCCCCACCATAGCGGGGATGGTAGAGTTCGACGAAAGCTACGTCGGCAACTGCCTGGTTAACGTGGGCTGTGTTGGCATAGTTAGGAAAGAGGATATAATACATAGCCGGGCTGGATACAAAGGCGACGTTTACATCCTGGCTGGAGGCAAAACCGGCAGGGATGGAATCCATGGAGTAACCTTCGCATCAGCGGAGCTGGATGAGGGAAGTGAGGAAAAGGATATTCCCGCCGTACAACTGGGTTATGCTATAATGAAGGAGCCCCTGATGCACGCGTGCCTGGAAGCTAACAAAAAAAAGCTTTTAACCGGCTTGAAGGATTTTGGGGGGGGAGGGCTTTCTTGCGTGTCCGCTGAGATGGCGCACTCGGGGGGTAAGGGAGCGATCGTATACCTGGATAAAATCCCGTTGAAGGAGGAGGGTCTTGATCCCTGGGAGATCTGGGTCTCAGAAAGCCAGGAGCGGATGATGCTAACCGTGAAGCCTGAGAATGTGGAGAGGGTTTTGGAGATATTTGATTTCTGGGATGTTCCGGCTGTTGTTGTGGGGGAAATAGATGACAGCAGCAGAATAAAGGTCACATATAAGGGCGTGACTGTCTTGGACCTGGACCTGGATTTCCTGTTGAAGGGTGTGGTCTATGAGAGGCCCTACAGGTTTGTGGAAAGAGAGTATAAAGATGTGGATTTCAGGATGCCTGATCTAAAGGAAAGCTGTCTGAGAATCCTGGGCAGCCAGAGGGTAGGTAGTAAAGCCCCAGTAGTCAGGAGATACGATCATGAGGTGAGAGGTAATACAGTAATCAAGCCCATGCAGGGCATAGTGAATAAACAATCCCATGGGGATGCTGCAGTAATTAAACCATTAGACGACAGCTTCCAGGGATTGTCCATTACAACAGACGTGAACCCCCACTTCTGTAAGCTAGACCCTTACTGGGGCGCTGCCTCGGCCGTTGAGGAGGTGGTGAGGAACCTGGTTTCAGTGAACAGTCTGCCGCATTCTATGGCGGACTGCCTGAATTTCGGCAATCCCGAGAAAGAAGACAGGCTGGGGGATTTTAAGAAATGCTGTGAGGGCCTGTACTTTGCTGCCAGCTCATTCAGGCTGCCTTTCGTATCCGGGAATGTCTCATTCTACAACGAAAGTGCTTCGGGTGCTGTGGCCCCGACACCATCCATTCTGGGAATAGGAATGGTCCGGGATGTCAGGAAATGCGTTACATCAGACCTCAAAAGGGAAGGTAATGCACTCTACCTGGTGGGGGAAACAGGAAGGGAGATGGGCGCCTCCGAATACTACCGGGTTTTGGGCCTGGCTGGGGGGAAAGTCCCCAGGGTTTACCCGGAGAGGGTTATGAAGGGAATGGATTCCCTGCTGGATTTGATGGATTCCTCCAGGATAAGAGCATGCCATGATTTATCAACAGGGGGTCTCTTCGTTGCCTTAGCGGAGATGTGTTTCGGAGGGGATCTTGGAGCCAGAGTGGACCTGCAGGGTATGGGAGACCTGAGAAGTGACTTCAAGTTGTTCAGCGAATCAAACGGTAGATGGCTGGTTGAGGTAAGAGAGAAAGATTCCCAGGCGGTGGTGGAGGAATTGAATGCTCTGCGGGTTGGGGAGGTTAATAGGGATAAAACCCTGGATTTAGCGGATGGTGGAAATAGGATATCCCTTGACCTGGAAGAGTTGAGGGTGAAGTGGATGAATGCAATAGAGGGGGAGGAATAAGATGCCGGATGTGTGTGTTTTGTTGATTGAGGGAACCAACTGCGAGGAAGAAACACGGAGGGCATTTGAGTCGGTGGGCTTGGAGGCGGAGCTCGTTCATCTGAAGCAGCTTACAGGCGACTGCAAGAGGGGAAGGAGGAAGAATTTATTCGACTATAGGGTACTTATGTTGCCTGGCGGGTGGTCGGCGGGGGATTACGTGAGAGCGGGCGCCATATTCGCTGCGAGAATAAAGTCCAGGCTTAGAGAGGATATAAAGGAGTTTGTTGAGTCAGGGAATCTGGTGGGTGGTATCTGCAACGGGTTCCAGATACTGACGGAGATGGGATTGCTACCGGCATTTGATGGGATGAGTGAGGCGCCTGTGGCTTGTTTAACAAACAATCTGTCGTCTAGTTTCCAGTGCAGGCCCACTTACATAAAGCATGTGGGTAGTTGCCTTTTCACGGGCGGTATTGAAAAAGACCGCGTAATGCAAATTCCCGTAGCCCACGCAGAAGGCAGGTTTACTTTTGGGGAGAGAGATAGAGAACTCCTCAGGGATTTAACGGATAATAAGCAGATAGTCTTCAGGTACTGTATGGAGAACGGGGACGAAGCAGGCGGTGTTTTTCCATGGAACCCGAACGGCAGCTTATATGATATTGCTGGGATCTGTAACCCTGAGGGTAATGTGTTGGGGATGATGCCCCACCCTGAACGCGTAATTGACGTGATACAGGAATCTGATTGGACGAGAAACCCAGGCAGGGATTACGGCGATGGACGGATGTTGTTTGAGAGTGTTGCAGAATACCTGAAGAAGATATGATAGTGTAAACTACCCCGCCCTAAAGGGCGGCGGGGCGTTTTTACATCGCAAGCATCAGGGTGACGTTCTGTCTAAGCACATGAGAAGTCATTCAGTGTTGTCTGCGAT
>NJEG01000013.1 GCA_002254565.1 Candidatus Altarchaeales archaeon ex4484_2
CTCCCTGCTCTGGCTCGTGTCCGTGATACGCCGCCCACCAAGAGAGACAATACCCTTCATCGGAGACCGGGCTTCAATCATCTTCCGGCCCTGCTCGATAGTCTCCCAATCCGAGCCCATGCCCCGCATACGCTGCGCCTCAATCGCCATCTCCACGCTGCCATACCTCGCCAGGTCCTCAGGAGTTACCCTGTAGAATTCACCGGTTAAACCAACCTGCTCACGCCGCAACTCCTCAGCCGTCTTCTTCCGGTATACCCGGGTAACCCTGCCACCTCTGCCGATGTCCTCAACCCTGCCGCCAGAGTAAACTTTTCTATAAACTCTCCTCTCCCCGGTTTCGGGATCCCGCCGCCGATAAATCGCCTTCGGAACTGTGCTACGAGCCATCATACCTCAATAATTATTCTCTTCTTCTTTTTCGCTCTTGGGGTTTTCTTCTTTTTTGCTTTTACGGTCCTCTTCTTTTTCGGTGTGGGTTTGAAGGGGTCATATAGAGACCTCGTAGGGAAGGGATCACCCACCTTCTTTTTCCTAGGTTGCTGTGGGCTGTTAGCTCCTTCCCAAATATTCTTACCAACCCTCTCCAAAAAACCAGGTTTAGTTTTTCTTCTCTTCTTTCTAGAGTATTTGATCTCTGCCTTATATCTTTCATACTCTTGCTCCGCCTTGTATCTACCCCTTAACTTGGCCTTTCTTCTCTTAGCTTTGATATATGCTTCAGCCTCTATCTCTTGAAGCCTGCGGGATTCCTCTTTCGCCTTGGCTCTTTTCTCTTTCTGTCGTTCCAAATATTCTCTTTCTGTCGTTCCAAATAATCTCTTAAACCCATCTAAATCACCTCTTGGGTATAGCTAAATAGCCCTAAAACGCTTGATGCTGTGAAAAACAACCCGAGGACACTGAAAAACATCACCAACGCCGCGGACCCGAACTCCCTCAGATAATCGCTTGTGGCATACACTACCACCACCTCAACCTCCCCTGAATTCCAGCCGCAGATGAACCAGCCCAGCCCAGCTAGCAGCAGGAATATGTGGTGTCTCCAGTCTCCGAGCTGGTAGGCTATGATTGTTGTTCCCATAGCCAGCAGCACCAGCATAATCCATATCTCAAGCATCATCGTGAAACCTCCGAAGGCAGCGGGCTTATGTCTTCCGCTGATGCCTTCATGTAGTCCAACAACCCTAGCAGGCTGTAGGATATGTGCAACAGCCCCAGCAGGCTGAACCACATTATCAGGCTGGGGTATCCCACCTCTCTCAGGTAGTCGCTTGTTGAGTAGGCTATGATGTATTGGATTGCTCCAGCTGTCCACCCGCATATCATCCAGCTGAGTCCTGCTATGAATGCGAGCTGGAGGCTTCTGGTGTCTGGGACGGTCATGCTGAGGTAGGTGAATGCTGATGCCACGACTATGAGGGTGAGCCACATCTCCAGTAGTATTCCTCCGCCGCTTGCTTCGCCTGATGTGGCGCCGCCTATTGTTGTGGTTGTTGTGCTGGTGGTCGTGGTTGTTGTTGTGGTGGTTGTGGTCGTGGTTGTTGTTGTGGTTGTTGTGGTGGTTGTGACCGTGAAAGTCCACGTGCTCGAATTCCCGCAATTCGGGGGAGACACTGAATCACAGCCCCGATAGAACCATGTCCACGTGCCGTATGCTAGGTCTGTGAGGCTGAATGTGTAGTTGATGTTGTTCACTCCCGTGCTGTTCGTCTGGTTCAGGGTGCCGTTGAGGTATAGGGATATGTTCGTGATGCCTGTGCTGTCGGAGACGTAGCCTATGAATGTTACGTTTTCGGTGGTGTTGGTGTTATCTCCTGGTTCGTGGAGGGTTATGGATGGGGGCGTGGTGTCTGGGGCTGCTTCTGTGGTGAAATTCCATGTTGTGCTTTGTGTCATATCAGTCCCGTCTGTGCAGTTCACGTACCAGTCGTAGGTTGTGCTGTAGCTGTTAGCTGTCGTCCACTTGCAGTGCAGGGTTGTGCCGTTTGCTACCGTGTTGTTTGTGCAGATTGCGGTGTTGCTGGTGGCGTTGTAGAATGTGCAGTTTCCTGTGTCGCTGTCGGCGTCTGTGTAGGTTACGTTGAGGGTTGGCTGAAGGCTTACGCCTGTGGCGTTGTCTGCGGGGGACACAAGAGTTATGGTTGGTGCGTTGTTCGCAGCCCCACCCTGACAAGAGGATACGTTCTCTATTTTTATCCCATACGGATAAGTTGTAGCCTGCATTGAGGTTATATTAGCAATCCACGTTCCCTCAGCATAAACCTGATAATTATCTCCAGCATCATCAAAACTATTATTTATCAACACAGTAAGATTCACCTTCCCCCCACTAATCGTATCAGCACAATCATATAGCACCCCATTAGGTAGCCTAACGGAGATGTTACACCCAGCCCCCACCGCAGATATTCCTGAATCATTATATATCGTTAGGGGGAACTCACGATAGAAAAAAGAATCAGAATAGACCCAATCAAAGCCCCAAACAAAATCGGTCATATAACCTCTCAACGTGAAATTGTCGGTACCCTTCGTCAACAGCTCTAGATCCGCAGGAGGCCAACCCAGGTCACAATTATTTGAACATACCAATGCTGCCCCATCACAGGAAGTCTGTGCCTGAAGACCATGACCTCCAAAACTCAGGGCTCCATGATTCACAAGCATCCCTTGGTTGTTGATTGATGTATATGACGTATCAATCTTGTTTCCCACGCCATATACATCCACGCGAGTGTGGTCGCATATCCCTACCTGCTCATACGCACCATACCCCCATGATGAGTTCGTATAATTCAACCGAGAATAATAGTATAACACCAAATCAATATCATCCGCTGCCGTCATATCTACCCAATCACCATATCCGCTATTCGACTGATACACACCAAAAGATAATACAGTATCGTAACTTCCCGTCTTATCCTTCAAGGTGATACCCTTTCCATTCCAATGTGCCCCACCCCACACCTTAAGCCGATACTGATTCCCCGTCGTCTGATTTACTTCAATTATAACGTTGTTTGTAGTCCACACTGCTGAATTATTGACATTCAACTCACAGCACAACAATATGGTCTTATCCTCATCTAATTGATTTGCGTCAATTACACACTCTGAGACAGTATCCCAGTACTCAGTCCCGAAACCAAGCGAAAGAGTCTCCCCATCACGCTCAGGCATAGGGTAGCAGTGAGTGTACCCAGACCGCACATCGAGAGTTGCTTGCTGTCTATTGATTACCGCAGGAACTTTCCTGAAATCCACCTTCTCCCAGTCAACCTTCGAGACATTGACCCCCCTCCTCCTTGACATCTCCCTGTAGCAGTCTTTTCTCGCGGTCAACGAGAGCTTGTCACAGTCGCTTAGCTCTTTATTTATCTCAGGCTTCATTCGTGCATTGATGCAATAAGTTGTGTGGTCTTGGTTGTAGGTGAACTCGACATCAAACAGATTCTGTGCAATAGTATCATTCACGACAACAAACTCCTTACTTCGATTATCGAACACCCCCTGCACCCGCTTCTTCCAATACCTCGTCTCCTGCCTGCCACTCCAAACCTCAGTATCCCCCCTCTTTACAACAACAAAACTCCGTGAATCCACAGACTCACCCACCCCAGAAACAGGCTCAGAGCCCTCACCCACAACAACACTCAAGCCAAGGGAAACCAAAACAAACAACACCGCAACCAAAAATGTAGTGCCTAACTTTTTCACTTCTCCAACACCCCCCGCCTCTTCCGAGGCATATTCGAAGAAACAAAAGCCTCCAACCTAGCCTGACGCCTCAACAACGACTTATGCTCCCTCCTCAAATCCAAAACCAACCTCTCCAAAACAAACTCACGCTTCTTTCCCATCACCCAAACCCCCTCAACGCAGTCACAACAACCACCGCCGACAACAACAAAAAAACACCCCCCAAAGGAGTGAACAACATAGCCGCCAAACCAAAACTCACATCCAAACTATCACAAGTCTCCTCATCATGAGGGCAGTTATAATACCTGTAATACACCAAAGAAGTGTCATTCACCACACTAGACGTGTTCAACTCATACCAAACCACCGCAGGAACATCAACACACACCCCATCAATGCCCGTGAACGTCTTAGGACTACCCCCCGACAAATTCCCCACAAAACAAGAACCAAGAGAGACATTATCCACGCCAGAGCCGACATCAAAAGTAACCGTCAAATTAGCAGTCCCCTTCACACTAGTCCTCTGAGTCGAAAGCGAAACATTACCGGACTCATTCAAATCCGATGAATCCGAGGCACTATCATAACCGAAGGAATAAGCACCTAAAACATCCCCCCGAAACTGCTGGCTAACAACCTGCCCCCCAACCAAAAACAAGACGAGAGCTACAAGTAAAATAAAAAGATTGCCTAGGCTTGACATAGTGACACCATGCTACGCCTTGGTTAAGGCAACCAGCGCGGAGATAACCGCCACTGCGGCGAAGAGGATCACAAGGATCGGCAACACACTGAAACCACTAGCAGTCATTTCCATCGTAGCGTTCGCATCCTCACACAAGTCATACTGATCCATCTGACATCCGCTGAACTGAGTATACGTCAAATTGCTATCCGTTACGTTCTCGTTCGTAGCCATATCATACTGGATGGCTACAACACCATCCTCAGGTATCGCTGAAGCAGGCACCGTAATAGTCTGCGGGCTCGCAGTAGCCAACGCCGTGGTAGTTCCACCAACGGTAACATTCGACACACCAGTGGAATTATCATAGGCTACCCTCACCGTCCCAGCTGAGGTATACACCGCATTAGACACAGTGTAATTCACCTGCCGGTCCGCTGAGAAATCCGTGGCATAGTTCACAACAGCATTCGCTTTCGCATACGTTCCAGTGGTCGTGTCCCTCATCGCACCAGATATGACGAAACCAACCGCCAATATCGCAACCAGGGTTATCATACCCACCGTTATCCCCATTGCATCAACTTGGGCTTTTTTGTCCATTCTCAATATATGGAAAAACCCACAACCCCCAAGTACCCAGAGGGGGTCATGTGGTTTATCTGCCCAGGTACATGACCGCACCTATAACTGCAACAGCAGCCGTGATGATTATCACAACAGGTAACAGACCGAAACCAGCGGTAGTCATGTCCTTTGTGCCATTCCATGCGCTACTGAAATCCGCATCCGACTTCAGGTCATCGTCGAATGCCCCAATCAGTTCGCTGGAAATTATGAGGCCGATAGCAATAGCAACAACGGCGATTATGACGGCAACAACAGTGCCTATCATGTTCATCTGCCCTTTCTTGCCGATGTCTCGTATATCCCTCAGGCCTAGTTTGTTTTCCATAGCATCTCCCTCCATGTAATTTTCGAGGTCATCGCCTCAATCGCTCAAATCAGGGGATTTACCCGAATTTCTAGCCCTTTTCGAGGTAAACATTGTAATATTTATACTCCCCCCTATAAATAACAATAATAATTCTTTGAAACCGCCTAAAACACAGTTTCAAGAAAAAACAAAAATGCCTCTGGAAGATCTGCTCAAGAAGGGCAGAGAAAAAGTCAGGACCCAATTCTATTGGGGTTTCCACGTCAGACCCCAACTGAACACAGAGATGGAGAAGGCAATGGAGAAAATGAACTTCAGCCCCCAAGGTGATAAAAGCGAATTCCTAAGATACTGTGTGCGTGCGAAGGTGAGAGAAATAAACGAGGAGGTGAACAATGGAAGAAGAATATGAGGGAACAACCCAATACGGACGCCCCCCACCCCTACCACCAACAGACGACGACTACATGCGGGAAGACCTGAACTACATGGAAGGGTTGATGAACGAACAACACGTCGAGGCAAAAACCAAAAAAAACCACTTCGGACTATTCAGCAAAGCAACAATCCTGGCGAATTTCAGCGACAGCGACATCAAGGTATTCCAGCTCCGAGCAAGGCAACGAACCCTGAAACTCCAACTACTCCTACCCCCCGAGAAGAAAACAGTGAACATGAGCATGGACCTGGAATCAATAGAAACACAACACAGCAAGGAACTGCGAAGAGCGAAACAAGGCTTCGAGAGAAGGCAGATGGTCACCCGGGTGAGCGAATCCCACATGAACAAACCCGAGGCGGAGAAGAAGGGATTATTCGGATTCTTCAGATAAAAATGTTTGAGGAACTAAATAAAGCAATGGAAGCATTGGAGGACCAACAAAAAATGCAAAACAGACTCGTAGGAAGGGTGGCGGCACACATAAACACCCCCCTACAGGGAGGCGGACACATCCAGGTAGCATTCAACATCTGGGAAGATGAAGGCGAGCTCAACCGAATACTTGAGAGATACCTGAAAATCAAAGAGAGATATGAGGACATGATACAAAATGATAAACCTAGACTATGAAAGCAAGGAAAAATTAAAGGAGACCCTGCTGGTGCTAACCATAGCAGTGGGGTTCATCACCCTAGGAGGCCTCATCCAAACCAGCATAGGGAACACAAGCTCAATAGGCATGTTCTTCGCTATGCTCTGGGGGTGGATGATATTCAGCGCCCTATTCATCTTTTTTCTCGGCTGGCGAACCAACGCCTTCACAGAAGCCCTCGCACAACTACGACGACGACCCGCCACAATATTCCTCCCCAAAGCAGGGAACGGAAGACTGCAAATCCCCAACAAAATCAAAGACGGGTGGGCTTGGTTCAAGCCAAGAAAAGGCCTCATGAAAGGATACACCCTCACCACAGACTGCATATTCAAGATAGGGAAAACAGACTACGGACTAGCCTTCGAGGACAAAGCCGCCATAATCCCCCCGAAAATACTCGACTGCGCAATCAACCTACGGGACGCAGGCTTCGATAACATGACCACGGCAGAAATCGCCATGGAACTCGCGAACATAGAAAAGGAATACAACATCGAACTAGACGCAGACACCAAAGCCATCGAAACAACCAACAGCAAGGGGGTGCGAGAGATCACCCCACTATATGACCTAGTAAGCGATAGGATGAATAACAAATTCGTGGACTACACCCAAGACATACACGCAGCCCTCCAGAACAGCGAACAGAAACGCACAAAAAACATCTGGAAAGACCTCTACGCGATGAAACAATTTTTCACCTACGACATCACCCCCGGCGTGATTGAGGAATTCGAGGCCTCAATCCGCGCGGAAGAGCAGGAGAAAGCAAGGCAGGGGCTGTTCGGGAACATCAACCCGAAAACAGCTGTCTTTTTCATCATCATAGTGATGGGTCTCGTTACTGCCTGGATCATGCTAGCGCAAACCCACTCACTCGACGGGGTGGTGAACTCAATCCAAGGCGTTGGAAGCGGAACCAAAATAACATAAGCGATGGCAACGAAAAAATACATAAGCGAGGAGAAAGACTTCAACGTCGCGCTGAAATACATCGCCTCCCTCGCGGAGCTGATGCTACTCAGCCTCCAAACCCGCACCCAATACATCAGCACCAGAAAACCAAGGATATTGAATGAGTACATGCTGCGCTTGGAGATGATATGCGATATGTTGGAGTGCACAAGCAGGGTGGGACTCCAGGAATTATCCGAGATAAAAAAAGAGCTGGAGGCAGCGCACACCAAACCAGACCCTGAAAGGTTCAGAGGCTATGAATCAGCCCACCACAAGCTCCGGCTGATATACCGGAAGCATAACATCATGGAGGAGGTGTCCAGGAAGATTGAGGTGGGGGCGGCTGCTGTGAAAGAGCTAAGATGAAGGATATTATCACGAACTTGGACGGCATCATAGAAAAACTACGCAATGACTGGGATTACACTATAGTCATATCCGGTAGGCGGCGTAAGGGGAAGAGCACGCTAGCGTATCATATCGCGGAGTATGTGAGTCAGAAGCTGGAATCAAAAATCTGGCTGTGTTATGACTATGATGGGGAGAAGGGTTTGCGGGAGGCGATGTTCAACAGCAAGCAATTTGATGTCATCTTCGCAGACGAGACAATCAGCTTCTTGAGCAAGAACGACTGGAATCATCCCCACGCTAGGGAGTTCATTGAGTTGTTCGACCGGAGCGCCTACAAGAACCTCCTATATCTCTTTGTGATACCCTCCTTCAGCAGCTTGATGAAGGGCTTCAGGACGGACAGAATCGACATGCACTTGTGGATACCGCAGAGAGGTATGATGAAAGCCTACGTGAGCAAGGACACCAAGGAGGGAGTGTACATGCCTGATAGGGCGATATTCTCCGACACCTTCCCGCCCTTACCCGCCGACAAAGAGGAATACTATCAGCGTGTGAAGATGGAGAGGCATGAGGAGACAATCGCGAAAAAAAGGAGGGAGGGGTTAGTGCCTCCTGGATCATACCTCCAAGAGCTAATCCGAATAAACGCAAGGATGAAGGGCTTCGAGAAGTTCCACCTCACACAAACCCACCGAGCACAATTCTTCAACAAAACAACAAGACAGATAAAGAATTGGGATAAACTCGCCAAAATGGGGGCGATATAAAACCAAGTGAAAAACGTGAAGGTTCCCCCAGAATTCCTACTTATAAGTCTATTAAATTAAAGAACAGTAATAATACTCAGCACGAACGCTGAAAACGAAAATTAATGCCATAAAAAAACCACAAAACAACAAAAATTCCAAGAACACCCCCAAAGAAATGGAAAAAACACAAAAGATAGGGATACTATTGATGGTGATAGGGATACTCCTCACCCTCTGGCAGCTATACACCTACACCCCCACGAAAACCTGCTGCATAATGGACTGCACAGGAACCCCCATAGTCTGCTGGAACACCACAATAGAGGCGCCCTGCGAAATCAACTACACCCTACTTGAGGGGAACAACACACACCCCTAACTGTATTTTTTAATGTCTTAGCTCGCTTTTTTGGCTTGGTTTTCTATAATACAATGGCTCGCTATACTCTGGTGGGTTTCTCCTCCTTGATGGCTCGCTATATATTGTTGGGTTTCTTTAACATAGTGGCTCGCTAGATTCTCATGGGTTTCTCCCCATCCATGGCTCGCTTCACTCCCTTGGGTTTCTTTTAGACACTGGCTCGCTCATTTCTATTGGGCTTCTAAGGATTTTTGGCTCGCTAGGTTTACATGGGTTTCTTTAGCAATATGGCTCGCTCATCTATCATGGGTTCCTACACTTGATTGGCTCGCTTCACTTCAATGGGTTTCTGACCGAGAATGGCTCGCTCTGCTTGTATGGGTTTCTCCTCAGCAGTGGCTCGCTATCTCGTTTTGGGTTTCTTCTCCGATCTGGCTCGCTAACCCACTATGGGTTTCTCTTGCAAAGTGGCTCGCTCGCTTTCAATGGGTTTCTCCGAAAAAATGGCTCGCTATGCATACATGGGTGCCTCCTACCTTTTGGCTTCATGAAACCGAGCACTATAAGGCTCATCCACTTCACGACCATATATCTCACAAAGCTTGAGGTAATAATCCCTCAAAAACAACTTCTCCATATACCTCAAAGCCCTGTTATGCGCATGCCCCCTCAACAATTTCGTATCATCCTTCTTATATCCATTAAACCTCCCAGCCAACTCACCAACAGGATAAACCCGCCCCAGCTGACGCTCCTTCTCCACATCATACACACCCCTATACGGCTCAGTCCTCTGCTTGATGAAGGAATCCGCCACCTTCCACATCAAAGTCCTCGCCGCAGGATTATAATCCAACTTCTCCCCACGCCGACGCCTCGGGCTCACACCGTCCACGACATGCAACCCCGCCACCTTCCAAAACGAAGACACATGCTTAGCCCTGTTGATGTCGAAGTAGCGTATCAAATTCACCGCCAACACACGGCTAATCCCCCGAATATCCTGCAACCACGTCCATTCCGGGAAGCCCGTCAAAAAGTCCTCCATCAAGGACTGAACCTTTTTCTCCTGCTCCTTCAAAGCCTTACCTGAATCGATGAAGCCGTCAAGATATTTCCTCTCCACCTCATCAAGCTCCTGCCCAGCTATCTCCTCAAGCAATGCCTCAAGATTGCTGTCCACGTACCGCTTCAAGTAGGCCTTGTCCTCTCGCTTGTCCTCGGGCACACGCAGGGGCAAGTCCTCTATCTTCCGCCTCACGAGATTGCGAGCAGAGTTGTAAAAAGCTTTCCGCGGCTCCTGCCACCCGTAATACGTGTCCACCAATATCGCCACCAAATCCTGTTTCGTTTCCTTATCCATTTTTTTTTGTCCTCATGTTTTTTATTTGGAAATGTAGTGCCTAACTCACCCATCACCTCTCCAACACCCTCCGCAACGCATCAACCAACAACTCATTCAAACCACCCGGATACAAAACAGGATCCACCTCAGCAGCAACCCGCTTCCAAAACGCACCCGACGCAGCAACCGGCACCTGATAGAACTCCCCATCCACCATATCCTCAAAAGCCATCACCTCCCTCGAATCCGGCGCGACCTCCGGCCCAGGCTCCGGCTCAGACCCAGCCAACTCACTCTCACTCACAGCCCTAGCGGACCCGCCAACAACAGCCTCACGCACCTCTTCAACATCTCCCTTACTCGACGCGGGCATAACCGCATCAACCTTCCTCTTACCTGTCATTTTTTATCTCATTCGCCTCCTTCTCTATTTTTTTCAGATCATAATCCGCAAAACACATCAAAGCAGCCAGATACACGAACGCCGAAAGCATGCCCAAGGAAAGCCCACTACACAGCCCAACAAGCTGATGGAGCCGGTACCTGTTGTTTATTGAATCCTCCAACAACTCTGTGGCGTTCATAGCCTCCAGAATCATACTCATCCGGATATTATCATTCAGTTCCTGCAATACAAACGGCTCAAAAAACAACACACTAACTAGCCAAATCCCCGTGAAAAAAACCAAACCAACAATAAACCACTGCCTCACCCGCTTCCTTATCTCCACAATATCCATTTTTTATCTCACAGCCTCCAATAATTTGTTTTTGAACGCAACCAAATCCACACCATACTCTCCAGCCAAATCCTGCAACTCCCATAAATCAATCCCATCCCTCAAAGCCTTCTTCAAAGTCGCTGAATCGTTCACTCCCTCAATGCCCCGAACCCTCTGGTACTCTAAGAAAAGATCATTCAACTCCCGAGTATTCAAAGACACTTGTTTAATCTCCCTCTTTGCCATCTGAAAACCACCCCCCGCTATCTGTTTCTCCCAATGTAATACAGGAAGCTAAGGATCGAAACCTCAAAAAGAGGGCACACCCCCAAAAAACCAACACACGGCACCGTAAACCAAACCAAGCAAACCACCCAAAAAACCACTCAAAGAACCTACCCAAAAACCCCAACAAACCCCCTAAACAGGATAATGTACTACAAAGTTTTTCCCAAACGTAATACAAAACCATTTCAAGCCCCTCTTTTGGCTCTTTCGGCCCGATAAACCTAAGTTGCCTCTCTTGATGCCTGTTAAGTTCATAAGCCCGCAACATACTGGAAACCATCACTCAATCACCCCCTCTTCAATATAACATAACACATCCGCACAGGCGGGCGATATCCCAGCTCATCAGGATACTTTTTGAACGTCTCCCAGATAGGGACATACCCTTTATCTTCAAGCTTCTCAACCTCATCAAGGAAAGAGGACTCATCAGCCGTTATCTCCGCATACCTGCCACCAATCCAGACACTCACCCTACCAACTCCATCATCATCCATCATCAATCACCTTCCTTTTTTCAAACCTCGTTGAAACGTTTTTTATCCAACACAATAATCAATTTCGACTTCAAAATGCGGTAAATAGAATTGTACTTAAGATAATGGACGACAGCTGCCGTCCCTTCCCGCCCATACACCCAAACACCATTACGTAATTTCGGTTTCGTTCCCAAATTCGAGTTATCCCACTTCATTTTCTCTTTAGCCATCATCAATCACCTCCTTCATCTTTGTTAACTTCAAAAAAGTGTTGTATCTTAACGTTGTCCTCCCTGTCCCAAACGTCCCTGTTTTTTTCTATTGTACCTTCTACATTTTTCCAAGGACCACAATAAAGAAAAAGTGGGACATGGTGGACATTAGGAATTGTTTTTTCTACATCTCCTTTGAATGCCCACCCGACCACTGTTTTCTTTCTCCCCTCAGGGGTATTCATCTTCGCCTCAGAATAGGGACTGATATACTGCTTGACCTCCCTTGTGAACATATTATTTGTTTTCACTGGTAGCTTCTTCTCCTTGCAGTATTCAATGAACACCCCATATAGTGTTTCCTTAGGTATGCTACTACTTGGATCTGGTTCTAGGCAGTCCATGATGTATGCCTTCACCGGGTCGCTGAGTCGTATGTACTCCTCCCTCCATTCTTCCGTGCTTCGGGTGGTGGTGAAATCCCCCCGCTCGTTCAGCTGCCTCAAACCTTCTAGTGCTTTGTTCAGCAGCCCGCTTAGTTCCTCGGGTGTTGTGAGTTTTTCCAGCAGTTTTGTATCTCGTTTGTCTTCTGGGAATGTGTTGGGGAAGCTGAGGATGACCCATCGGCGGTAGAAGGCGTCTGTGTCGTCGTATGCTGTTGGTAGTTGGTTCGCTGAGAAGATCAATTTCGCATAGTTGGTGAATTCTATGCGGTCCTTGAATTTCCTGTCTGAGCTGATGGTATCCCCCCCGGTGAGCATTTTGAAGGTTCCTGTTTGTTTCAGTGCTTTGGTTTTGAGGTCGGGGTATATGTTTGCGAGTTTCCCGTGCAGGTATCCTTTGGCGTAGGGGTTGTCTTCTATTTCCTGCAGGCTGAGTCCGGTGGTGTTCTCTTTCCCGAGGAATTTTTTGATGAGGTTGAGGAGGGTGGTTTTTCCGTTGGCTCCTCCTCCGGTGAACATGAATGCTTTTTGTATGTGGTATCGGGGGTATATGCAGTATCCTATGAGTTCGTATATGGTTGGTATCTCTTGCTCGTAGACTATTTCTCTGATGAATTTTTCTATTTGGGGGCATTCTGCTTGTGGGTTGTATTCTATTGGCAGTTCCCACAGGAATTTTTGTTTGGGGTTGTGGGGTGTGAGTTGGTGGGTTTCTATGTCGAGTATTCCGTTTCGTAGGCATATCTTGTTTGGGTTTTGGTGGAATTCTGCTCGGGGGGTGTAGCTGCTGCGTTGTATGTGTCCTAGTATTTCGCTGACGGCGTATTTGTTGGCTTGGTCGAGCCATAGTTCTTGTATTTCTTTTTTCACTTTTGTTTCGCCGCCGGTGTGGTATGTTCCCCTATTGTAGTGTAGTATCTCTTCTGTGTCGTCTAGGGTGAGCAGGTGTAATTTTTTGAGGAGATGTTTTGCGGTTTCATGTATTGCGGCCTTCTTTTCTTTTCGTAGTAGGTGGACTAGGATCTCTTCTTTGATGCGTTGTTTTTCTGCTTTCGCTTGTCTTTCCTCTTTTCTTTTCTGGTGTAGGTTCTCTGGGTGTTCTCCCAGGGCTTCTTTCTCTTCTTGGGTCATTGGCCGGAGGTTCCCTCGGCCTAGTAGCTTGGTCCAGGTGATCTTGTTTTTTTTTGTGTGGGGTAGGTATATGGGGTCTCCTTCTTCGTAGTCCCCGAAGGGTTTTTCTATGATCCCGTAGTATCCCTCATCTTCAACCATTTTGTTTTGTAGTGCCTCTCTTTTGTTTTTTGTTTGCGTCTTTCCCTAGGTGCTCCCACCAGGGTGTTGTGGGTTCGGGGTGGAATGTGTCCCTTCTCTCGGTGTTGTTTCGGTAGTATGTGTATCGGGTCATTGGTATCGCCTCCGGCAGTTGTGGCAGTATCGGAACCCCAACGGATGTTCTATCACACCCCTCTCCGTCTCACATATCACACACATTCTTTCTGTGGATGCTTCCCCAAGTCGCACTATTCTCCCTAATATTTTTTTGTGAACCATTTTTGCTTTTCGGCGGCGGTGGATGAGGGGGGAAAAGGTTGGAAAAACCCCAGGTATCCGCCACCTATACCGAGCTGGTTTTATGGTTTCTGTCGCCTGTATTCCTTCATCTGTTGCCTGTAGTTCCAGAGAGCCAGGAATTTTCCGTATTTCCCGTCGAAGAGATCGACTTCTATTCGGTCCCCTGGTTTGATGTGGAGCAGGTTCGCTAGGGTTTTTGGTATGGTTACTTGTATGGTGTTTCCGTCTCCTGCTCCGAAGGCTTTTATGTCTACTTTGCTTTTTCGTGGTTTCTCCATTTTTTTTTGTCGTATTATTTTTGTATTATATCTTGTGGTTGTAGAGTATATATATTAGGGGGTTTTGGGGGTGGGTGCTATTCCTTTGGCGTAGTTTTTTCTTTCGCCAACGAAATATTTTCTTTCGCCAACCGAAAGGTATATATACTAGTAGTTCCAATATATACATATAGCACTTTTGTGCTAGGAGAAAAAATGAAAACCAAAACTCGACCTGGGAAGTCGCAAAACTCCCTACAGGAAAAAGCAATGAGCGTACTCGAGAAATACGCCGAGAAGCAAGTGCGAATAGAGAAGACAGGCTATCTCCAACTCTTGAAGATACAAGAGCGAGATACAAAAATTCTGAACTCCGACATCCACTGGGATGACCTGGAGGAATGGGTGGATGTAGAAAAGGAAAAGGGCTTCGATGAGGAAGACCTTAGAATATTCTGCTATAAGTCCACCCACGATGGGTGGTACAAGTGGACTTCTTTCAAGTGTGAGAACAGGAAAACAGGAAACCTCTATCGGTCCATGTATCCTCTACCACTGAACTATTTCCTCACCGAAGAGACGAAAGAAACCTATCTCCGAGTGAAAGCCCTGGAAGAGAAGTTCCAAGAGGAAGAGCGAAACGCAAGAGAGCTTCTCGCCGATGAGCTGGCAGAACTCTCCCAGCTCAAGGAAACTATCAAAGAGTTGGAGGAGTCGGCTGGAACTCTGAAAGCAAGAAACAACAAGCTTGAGGAAGAGCTCAGGGAATACGAGCAGGAAGGGGAATATTAGAGGATTTATAACCCTCTTTTTTCTTTCACAGCCCAGTAGTGATGTGCTGCTGGGCGGAGGAAAAAACGATGGCAAACAAGACGGGTGCTGAAATGCACAAGGTGGCTTTGGATGTTGAGCTGAAAAAGCGGGCTGCGATATACTCCGCAGCCCAGGGTAGGGCTTTCAGGAGGGGGGTTTTGTCCGGTCTCTTGAATGAGGCTCTCCGTGAGAAACTTGAGAGGGAGGGGTTCTAATGTTTGGGTTTTGTAGGGTGAGTTTTTGGGGTGGATTTTTTGGGGTTTTTTGCCCACCAAACACCCCTGATATATATATCCTACACCCAGAGTATACTATGCTATCCTATCAATGTTGGTAGGTTATGTTATTTGGAGGTGAAAAACAATGGAGAACGTTATATCAAAAGCAGGAATTAGGCGGGAAATAAGGAAGAACCTGCCGGAAACAAACATGCAGGTAAGTAGTGCAGCAGTGGATTATTTTGTAGAATACTTTGAGGCAGAGATGGAGAAGGTTATCCGGGAGGCAGCGAAGAGCAATTACACCGTGGTGAAGGAACGGGATGTGCGGCGAGGGATCAAGAGGGAACGAGCTAGGATGGTGAAAAAGATGTTCGATGCTCTGGATTGGAGTCTGCAGGAGTTCTACAAGGTGAAACATGAGCTGGAACAACAATTTGAGGAGGGGTTCTGATGAAAAAGGGAGAGCATATCCCGGAGGAGATGGAAGCTGCGATGGGGATCACAGCGACCTCTGAGTTCATGAAGGTAGACGGACTGAGTCTGCGAGTATTCCAGGACAAAAACGGGGACAAGTATGTTCCTGAGGGAAAGGGATACAGGGAGATTATCCTTGGCTCGGGGGATGTGACTGTGATTCCCCCGGATGAGGATCGGGATCCTGAGTATGTCCGTTCGAGCGATGAGCATATAGCCCAAGAGAAGAAGAAAACATCCAAAAAGGCTTCGAGCAGGAACAAGGTAGGAGGTGAAAAGAAGGGTGGGGGGTTGGCTGAATCTGCTCCTAGACCTGCCTCTCTGGAGCAGGCGGATTTGGTGGAGGCCCAAGATATAGCGAACAATTCCGACCTGGTTCTCCAGTATGAGGCCCCCTTCAAGAACAGGAAGACGGGACAGACAGAGATGAGGCGGTGGCTTGGCACGAACGCCTGGAAGCTGGGGCTGATCGAGGGATACGTGAAACAAGGCTATAGCCTATCAATCGAGTACAAGGACACGGAGGAATTGAGGACCTGCTTCATTGAGCTGGAGAGGGATGGGCAGCTTATCCACGCAGAAGGCAGCTACACGAAAAACCGCTTGAAGAATTTCCTGAGTCCAGCGAAGGATGAATGTTTCGATACATTCGCCTTCCGAAATGCTATCAAAAGGATAGTGAGCTTGAAGGATGTGGTCCGGGCTGTGAAGGAGACGCAGGAAGAATTGACGAGCATTGATGTGATGCCGACGAAAGCGATCGAGGGGTGAAAAAAATGAGCGAGATAATAGAATACCTCAAAGAGAAAGGACCTACTAGGGTGCTGACGGCAATCAAAGAATTGGACCTGAACAACCGGGAGAACAATGGTGAAATGAATCGGTTGCTGGAGGAGGAAGAGGTGGTGCTGCGAACAAGGCCGGACGGGAGTCAATGGTATGCGCTACCCAGCCAGAAAGTATCAGAACCGAGGGGGGATGTCCCCAAGGAGAAGGAGTCAGGAAACACATGTCATGACTGTGGAAGGCCTATCGGAGCCAGAGCCAAGAGGTGCAGTAGCTGCGCAGCGAGACACCGACTAGCAAAGAGAACCCAAGGAGGGGATGATGACCTACAAGCAGCGAGGGAGAGGTACCGGGTGGAACGGGAGGCGGTGATACATCTCACAAAGATCCGGGAGAGGGACAAGATATTGATAGAGACGCAGGAGACCACAATCAACACATTGAAGAAGGAGGTAGAGGATGAGATGGACAAAAGAATCCAACTGCAACAGGAGAACAGGGAGTTGCAGGAGACGGTGCAGCAGCAGGCGGCGAAAATCAAGTGGCTTCTGGCGGTATTGCTCGAATTCTATCGGAAGGTTGTGGTGGGACCGGAGGTGAAAAAGTGAAGACAAGACTAGTTGATGCATGCCTGAAATTACCCTTTCAGGGTGAGGTAGATCGACTGCGGTTGAAGGGATGGACTCCGCTATGGGAGACGTTTACAGTGATACACGAAGAAGACGACGTATATTACTATGTTGTGATGGAACGGATGGATCTTGATGTTGGAGAGAAATACACCCAAGATGACCTGGAGAGAGACATAGCCCACGATGAGATAGCAGATGGGGGGTGAGAGCCCCCCTTATAGTCTGCTCCCGGGCTTATCGCTTCTGTTCTTTCTTCGCTCGTAATATCTCTTCCCTGTCTTGCTCTTTCTGCGCCCTGGTGCCTTGGCCTTGCGCTTCAGGTCAGCTTGCACACCGCGCAAACCCTTATCTGAGCCTGTCTGCCGGTAGCTTCTCTTTGTTTTCTTTCGTCTGCCTTTGTGGGCTATTGCTGTGCGCTTGCGCCGAGTAGCAGGGCTTTTTTTTCTTTTTCTTCGCATTTTTGTTTATCACCTCCTTTATGTTTTTTGGATTGTAGGGGTTATTTTTTCATCCAGATGGCGTATAGTAGGAAGGCTATTATCCCGCTGATGAACAGTATCAGGTAGGCGTCAAAGGCTTCCGGTACCATCGGGTTTTCTGTTCCGCTGAATAGGTGGCTGAGGTTCACCCCCCCGATGACTATGATGGCGATCATGGCGGGCACTACTGCGGATTCCAGCTTCAGGTATAGCCATAGGCAGATGGTTCCCAGCAGGAGGAACAGCACCCAGTCCATTGGTATTATTCTTGTGAAGGGTGTGAGTATTGCGGTTATGAGTTCGAGGTCCATGAGCTGGTCGAATGCTGTAGTCATATTTTGAACCCCCGCAGGAAGCTGGCGATTCCCACTGCGTATACGACTGCTTGGAGTGCTACTATCATGGTTGTGATTATCGGCGGGAAGCTGAAGGGCGGGCTGCTGAGCATGTGGGGCAGTCCCATTGTGGTCTGGTATAGGAATTGGAAGAAGAGGCTGACTGCTGTGGCGACGTATGCAGTGCTCTCGAAGACGCTTTCAACGAAGCTGGTTGTGTCTCCGGTGGCCGCTAGGCTATCTTCTACCAGGGTTTCGTTGATTTTCCCTTCCATGTAGTTGCTGTATTCTGTGTCGGCGAGTCCCATGACGGATGTGAGCCCGAAGCTGAAGTTCAGCAGGAGCAGGAACACGCTCATCTTGTACATCTCCATTTTTCAGGTTGTCACCCCCTGTCGGTAGTTTGCGAACACGGCCAGCAGTAGCAGGACCACCATGATTATTGCTCCGGTGGTGGCTTCCGCGCCGGTGATGCTTTCATCGTAGAATGCCATCCACCCTACGGCGGTGAACGCTGCTGTGAGCCCGAACACTGTGAGGGCTCCTATCCCTGCGGTGCGGGCTGTGAAGGCGAAGGCTATTATGATGGTGAGGAGCATGGCGGTGATGAGGAAGGCTGTTTCCCAGGTGAGGCCGAGGATTTCCCCGCTGTATTCCCATTCCTCGAATATTTTTTGCAGTTGTTTCACGGTGCCGAGTGTGAAGTCGTGCACGCTTCCGTCTGGGTGGCTGAAGGTGACGTGTACGCTGTAGGTTCCGTTTTCCACTCCTGTGTAGCAGCTGTGGTAGTGGCTTGCTGTGGTGTAGTCGGTGTATAGGGTGGCTCCTGTTGTTCGGTTGAGGACGCTCCAGTTCACGTAGTCCATCTCGTTTCCGGTGTCGTTGAAGGTGAGGCATAATTCTTCGGTGTTGTTGTAGTATGTGATTTTGAAGGTGACGTTCTCGAATAGGGGCACTAGTTTGTCGGTGCTGTAGTCTATGCCTGTTATGGTGATTGTTTTGGAGGTTACCCCGCTTTCGGTGGTTATCCAGCCTATGTTGTTTTCGCTGCAGTCGTCGGCTGTGAGGGTGAGGCTGTATTCTCTGTTGGGCATGAGGTAGAAGGCTGCTGTGTTGTCGGCTTGCCATTCGTCTGTGGTGATGGTTTCGAGTATGGTGTCGGTGTATCTTTTCAGTCGTATTTTCCCTTCTTCCCATTTGTTTGTGGGTGTTTGGTCGTCTATGGTGATGGTGAGGAACATGACATTATCCACTGTGGCGTCTATGAGGTACCAGGTGAGGTTCTGGTATCTGTTGTCGCATCCGTTGAATTTGTGTCTGCGGTAGTAGTCTGTGCCGTCTTCGTATTCGATTAGGGTTTCTATTTTTCTGGGTATGTTTTTGAGTCCGAGGGTGTAGTTTTTTCCTTGGGGGTCTGCTGTGATGTTGATGTTGGTTACTGTGCTCTTGCAGTATACTCTGAGGGTGCTTTCTGTGATGTTTTGGGTGAGGTTGAATGTGCCTCTGTCTTCTTCTTCGAGGTATTGCCATTGGTATAGGCTGCCTTCTGTTTGTGTGAAGCCGTCTATTGATGTGTTTTTTTGTTGGGTGGGTGTTCTTTTTTCTGTTGCTGGGTAGGTTTTGAGTTGGATTTCGTAGACCCTGAAGTAGCTGGTTCCTGTCCCGTACTTCTTTTGCCTGATTCTGATGTCTTTGTATTCGTTTGTGGTGTTCACTATACCCTCCTTGGTGTTCCATGTTGAGGGTGTGTTCCCCGCCGAGGCTAGGGTCACCCAGCTGTCATCTAGTTTCTGTCCCTCGAGGTATATCCAGGTGGAGGTGGAGCCGTCGCTTTTTTCTGCGATTTTGTAGTAGATGCCTGTGTTGTTTGGGATGTTGTGGGGTATGTTGTATCCCCCTGTTCGGGTGGCGGTGCTGGTGCTGCTCCATTCGTAGTATGATGTTGTGTTTTCGTCTGTGTCTTTCCCGTCTGTTGTGATGTCGCCTGTTGTTGTTTCCCCCTTCATGATGTTGCCGTGGCATAAGATGTCGCTGTAGGTTGAGATGTGCTCTCCTCCGCTTTCGTTGTAGTCTCCGCAGAGGAATAGGTATGTGTTCTCTGCGGTTTGGGTTGTGGTTGGGTTGCTGAGGTCGTTGATGTATGCGGGGGGTATGGCGTCGTATCTCAGGGAGGGGTTTAGGGTGGTGTTTGTTTCGTTGGTGAGGTAGGTGTAGAAGGGGCAGGGGTTGAGGCAGCTGGCTCTCACTGTTACGTTGTTCGCTGAAGTCATGTAGTCTGTGTGGTGTCTGCTGGTGTTCACCTGTCCACGGCATCTATATGTGTATCCCGTCTCCAGGCTGTTGTATGTTGAGCTCTGTCCACTGTACCAGACGCCATCGTCTCCGTCATACCATTCATATCCTGTGGAGGTGATGGCTTCCCCGAGGGCTGTGCCGTGCACGTGGCAGGTTAGGGTGCTGAATGCGTTTGCGTACAGGGGGGTTACGACTACTGCATCCACTTGGGGGGTGTATTGGGTTCCTGTGATGGTGCCGTGGTTCCCTTCCCCTGAGCTGTCCGTTGCATTGGTTCCTGAGCCTTCATTGAACTTCCACCAGCCCACCAGCCCTGTGGTGTTAGTGTAGGTGCCGTTATATACCTCCTGTATCTCCGTGGAGGAAAGGCTTCTGTTATAGATTCTAGCATCATCTATTGAGGCGTTTAGAAAATATGTCGTATGCCCATCTATATAGAGAACCTCAGTGTTGTTGAATACTAAGTTCTGTTCCCCTGCAGCACAGAGAGTACAGTCTTTCAAAACACCATCAACATAAACACAAACATGAGTTGAGTTATATGTCCCAGTGAAAAGCTGCCATTTATCATACTCCCAGGAAGTTGTTAGTGCCGTACACCGACAACCTCCTGCCACCTCCATTTGAAAGCTATCCGTATCATTAATCATCCTGAGGGTATATGAACCATAACCAGCCCACCCCTTCGCAAATATACGATTATAATTACCTCCCTCATAATCTCTTGGATACACCCAAGCCGAAAGAGTCAATTCCTTGAAATTATTATTCGACAAAGAGGCTGAATTAGGAACCTGGACATACCCACTTGTGTCATCAAAGAACAAGGCGGTGTCCCCCGCCTTCGCTACAGTAACCAAGAGAAGCAACCCCACCCCGACCAGTAATGTAGTGCCTAACTTTCTCATTTCATCCGTACCTGCTTGAAGCCATCGCAGCCAGCAAACCCATCACAAACAAACTCAACGCAAAGATGAACGGGAACGCATCCCAGACCATCACAAGATTATCCATCGTTGAGTTTGAGACATTGAAGTTCTCCTTCCCCATATCAACTATATGCACTTTCACCGCCTGGTCGAGTGCGATGTAGCAAACCATCACCGCAAACAAAGCCACTAATATCACAACGAAAGTGTATATCATCCCGCTTTTATCTCCCAACGTGTTTTTCATGTTCCCTCCACGGTATCTTGAATATAGCAAACCATACGACAAACAGGAAGATGAAGGTGAAAGGGGAGTACCCACCCATGAAGTCTGTACAGTACACCAGCAACAGCACACCCGCCACAAACAACAAAGATAGTGCCTCCTTTTTCATTTCCGTTTCCTCGCGTAGGGTATCAGCCCTTTGATGGTGTGTTTCTTCCCTTTTTTGGTGAGGGGCATCACATCCACTCGGGCTTTTCTCCCGAAGTCGAAGTAGCCCCTGCTTGTTTTCCGCTTACTTCCCCCACCCCCGCCAAAGCTAGGGAGGGTTATGGGCGGCGGCAGCTTAATGCTTGGGGATGTAGTGTAAGGGCTCTCAAACCCGTAGCTTCCATAGCTTCCGGGGCTGCTTGTGTAGGGTTGGGGGCTTCCTGGGCTGGGGCTTGAGGGGCTGTATCCCTTCAGCGATAGCGAGCCTATATTGCCTCGCAGGCTGGTATCCTGTCTTGTGGCTCCCGTGCTCTTGGATCCCCTGCTGCCTGAGGTGTAGGGCTGGCTAAGTCGCCTGAATATTTTTTTCTGGTAGGCTCGTATGCTCTGGCTTCTGCTAGCAGCCCCCCAGCTCCTGGAGCTCTTGGAGGTGGTGCTGTAACTTTTCAGGATATCAGATCCTCGGCTTCTGCTGGGGCTGGCCACAACACCCATTGGGGTATATCCCCCCAGGGCTCTGCTGCTCGATGCCATAACAGAGGCCGGGGCTGATACTGTTTTGGGTTTCGGCTTGGGTGAGTATAAAAGTGTTGTGCTTTTCCCTTTACCGTATTTTGTAATGCCGGGGTATTGCTCCATTATCACCTTCTCATATTTGTTTAATGCTTTCTCGGCGCCAGCTAGCTTACCTCTACCAACACCCAGCCTGTATAGTTTACTCTGCCGCCCGCTTGCTATCAGCGTTCGTTGGCTGTGTATGAAATCCAGAATATCTTTAGTCCTGTGTTCTGGTGGAGCCACACCCTCCGGCTGGAGGCTTACCGAGCTGCTGCCTTTCCTCAATCCCTGCTCGCCTAAACCCATAGCCTTAATGCCCTCTATCTTTGTCCCCTTCTTCGTGTATCGAAATCCGAACCCCCTCTCGGGGATCACCTCACCATAGGCTGATCCCCCGGCGTGGATGTCCACTGCATGGTGCCATTCCCCACCCACCTTAGTCTCTATCAGCAGCGGGTTTTCTGGTCTTATCCGGGTCTGCATCCCCCTAGCCTTAAGGCGTCTACTTAGGTCTTTCGCTATCTTCGCCGCCTTATCCTGCCCGAAAGTGAACTGCAAGTCTATGTCCGCTGGCTGCCTGAACCCGGGGAGGCTCTGGGCTTTCTGGCTCACTGTCCCGTAGACTGTGCCCTTATATTGCTTCGCTGTCTTAAGCACTTCATCAACCCCCCTGGGTTTCAGATACTTAACACCCCGGGTGAATTGCTTTTGAACATAAGCGCTTTTGATGTTTTGGGTTGCTCCCATGCTCCTGAGGGCGCTTCTAAGTTTCACAAGCTCCACCTTTTTATAGGGGAGGTTGGATGTTATTATTTTGGTATCAGTCGGGCTGAGTTCTTTCAGGTTCCGGAACCCTCCTGTGCTGAATTTGAGTTTTTTGGGTGTGCCCAGCTTCCATCCTTGGGGTGTTCTCCCTAGTATCGGCTGGGCTCGGTGTCCATATTCCACACTCAACCCCCGCCATATAGTCTTATCCCCCCCCTTTGTTGGTATCTTGACCTTGGTTCCCACCCCCAGCGGAACCTTGGTTAAGCTGTACATCACTCCCCCGCCTACGAGAAGCCCCACACCGGTTCCGGCTATGCCGGCCACCAGCTGCCTGTGTTTCTCATCCCATGATTCGGGTGTCATCTCGTATATTTTGGGTGTTGTGTATTGTGTTGTCGGGTAGGCAGCAGCACCTCCAGCTGCAGCGACCTTCACAGCCCTGCCGGTTAATGCCGCACCCTTCACTGCAGCAAAGGCCCCGCTGAATAATACGAAGTCGGTGGCTCCCTGCAGGGATGATGTCAAGTAGCTTTCAGGTGAATGCTGGGTCCACGCCTTCTCTTTCTCAAAGACGTTCATAGCAGCCTTGCTTTCTCGGTTCTTTAGGCTATACTCCTTAAGCTTCTTCTCTATCTGCTTGGCGCTGCCCTCCAGTATAGCGGGCTGGGTGAGCTGCTTAAGCCACTTGGGGCCTTTCTCCCACTTCTCTACATCGAAGCCGGAGGGAACTAGCTTAACTTTATACTCCCTGGTTTGGGCTTTCTTCTCCTCCTCTCGCAGGGCTTCCAATCTCTTGCGGTATAGCTTCACAGCCTCCGTGGCTTTCATGCTGCCAACTCCCTCCACGGACACCATAGCATCCGAGCCCATAGCCTCCAACCAGTCTATGTCCGAAACCAGCCGCCCCTCAGCTGCCGCATACTCCCCGAGAGCTGCTGTCTTCTCCGCCCTGAAAGACCGCTCACCCTCCCGGACCTTGATGATCTGGCCGTAGGCATCCCAGCCCATAGCCTGCTTCCTCGCCTCCTGCCGGATATACCTCCCCCTCATCTCAGCCTGTTGTTCAGCGGGTTCATAAGGTCGGGGGGTGCGGGTAAGCATAGGTAGATGACCTCCCATAACCTCCATACCCCTCATCTGTTTCTCTTTTTCGGTGAGAGGAGTCTCAGGCGTCCGATATATCGTTCCTGTCTCAGCGGGTTTGAACATCTCAGACTCCCTGAATCGGGTTACGCCTCCGAGCAGACCATACTCTTTGTTGAAAAGGCTTAGATGCCCCACCCCCAGATCGTAGATTGTTCCTGGGAGTGAAAAAGGGGAGGGGGTTGGTTGGGTATACTTAATTTGTTCAATCCTTGGTTGTGTTTTTTCCCTCTCTTGGGGTATCCCATACCGTTCAAAGTAGTCTACAACCGTTTGCCTCTGCACGGGAGAGCCCAGCAACCCCCCTAACACGCCCAGGGGTGTGTGAGGTATGCTTGGGGAGGTGATAGCAGCCGCAGAAACATCCCCCCCTTGGGCGGCCTCCCTCGGCCACCGACTCTCAGCACTACCATACTTCACCAAAGCACCCTCCCCCAACTCCCTGAATATCTTCTTCGCCCGGGCAACACTAGCCCTGCGCTCCGCCTCGGTTCGCCCCACCGGCCGGAATG
>NJEG01000052.1 GCA_002254565.1 Candidatus Altarchaeales archaeon ex4484_2
TGGTAGCAGCCTACTACCTGGATGAAGGCTTTGGCTCGGTGGCCAACGACTCCTCCGGAAACGAGAACCATGGAATAATCCACGGAGCCAGCTGGGTTGATGGAGTTTCAAAGAGTGCCTTAAGCTTCGACGGCGTGGATGATTACGTGGAGGTCTCAGATCACACCACCCTGAAACCAAGCAACAAGCTAACCCTATCCGCCTGGGTTAAGCTAAATGAACCCCTGGGTTCACAGGATAACTGGGCGGGCGTGTTCAGTAAATACGTTTCTGGAGCGGAGGGGTCAGGATATTATCTGGAGATGAGGGGATACGATAACAGAACAGTCTGCGCTATGCGGGACGCGTCCCACACCTACCACCAGGTCTACGCTGTGGGCGAGCCATTTGATCTGGGATGGCATCATATAGCCTGCACCTACAACGGATCCAGACAGATATTATACATTGATGGGGTGGAGAAAGCATCCGCCGAGTGGAGCGGGAACCTAAGCCATAATACCCTCCCCCTACGGCTACCTAAACGGCCTCATCGATGGAATCCTGATTTATGATGTGGCGCTGCAGCCTGAGATGCTAAGGCAGCAATACAATGATTACACCACCGCATTAATATACCACTTCAGCGAGGGCTTAGGGAATAAAACCTTCGACTCCAGCCTCAACAACAACACAGGCACACTATAGCCTTGAATTCAACGACGCAGATAAGGTGGTGATCGAAGACCACCCGAGCCTTGACATATCAGGTGATCTGTCCCTGGAGGCGTGGATTAAAACAGAACAAAACAACCCAGTATGGAGACACATCCTCTATAAAGGCGGCACCTGCAGCCTCAATGAGAGACCTTACCTTTTGGACATATACAACGGCAAACTATGCTTCAGCTACAAAGACTGCAGCTGCCTGCATAGCAACACCCAAGTATCCGACGGTCGATGGCATCATGTGATCGCAGTGCACAACAACACAAAAGACACAATATACATAGACGGAAGACTGGACTCGGAAAGAAACTCACTTGGTAACCTACCAACAACAGACTACCAGGTAACACTAGGAGATAACTTCATAGGATCACTTGATGAGGTTCGCATCCACAGGCGGGCCTTAAACGAGAGCGAGATACTGGATTCATACAGTTCCTACCAAGGCAGCTCCCTGGCTGCTCTCTACTACCTTGATGAGGGTGAGGGTTCTGTGGCATTGGATTACTCCGGTAACGGTAATAACGGATCCATTCATGGAGCCAGTTGGGGTGAGGGCTTTTCTGAAAGCGGGTTGTTTTTTGATGGTGTGGATGATTACGTGGAGGTATCTGACTCCCATACCCTGGATTTCCTGGATGCTGTTACTGTGGAGGCCTGGGTTAATCCAAACCAATCACAGAACCAGTGGCCTATGATATTCCATAAAGGCGTTTCAGGGGAACGGATCCTGTTGCGCCTGGATCAGTCCACGCTGAAGGCTAGCTTCATCATATGGGTAAACGGCATCGGAAAGAGTTTGTCTTCCAACACTCCGCTGCCTGCTGGCAGATGGAGTCACTTGGCCGCATCATTCAACAAATCCTCAGGTGAATGGAAGATCTACGTTAACGGAGAGCTGGATAACTCTATGAATTCCTCCTGGGGTTTGCCCAACACCCGGGGAGCCAACGCCTTCATAGGTTATGCAGGCTTCGGAGACAGCTTCTTTGTTGGAGGACTGGATGAAATCAAACTCTACCACACTGTTTTGGTACCTGAACGGCTTAAGGAGAAATACGATCTCTACAGGGATGTGTTGATTTATCACTTTGATGAAGGATATGGCAGGATGGTCTCGGATTCAAGCCTCCATGAGCATACCGGCCTGGTTAAGGGAGCTAACTGGACCGAAGGCATCTCAGGCTATGGCTTATCCTTTGAATAGGAGCGAGTTCTGGCGCTTCGGTATTGGAAGCGAGGGGGATGAGGGCACCGTAACCTGGAATACCATGGCCTCAGGCATAGATGATATGAGCGGCTTGGTTAGTGTTGATGATGGGCTCTGGCACCATCTTTGCGCCAGCTATGATTCAGGCACAGGTGAGAAGAGAATCTACGTCGACGGCCACCTGGACGCCTCCAAGACTGCACACGAGGGCAACCCGCTGGGCCAGAACCCCAGATACGGTTTCATTGGGGTGGGAAGCGAGGCAGCGGAATTCGATGGAGCTAAGGGACCTAACCAATACTTCAAGGGCGTACTGGATGAGTTCCGCATATACGGTAGGGCTTTGTCTGAAGGGGAGGTAGCTGATTTATATGGAATCCACGCTTACATCTATGGTGGCTGTTCTGAGGGAGGGGTTCGCTTGGGTGTAAGCGAGTTCTGCTGCGGAGTATCTGACGGCTTGTGTGTGGGAGATTTCGGCATATTCTGCCATGACCCTGATTGTGATGTAATCGGCTGCCCCGGCGGAGGGGTTCGCTTAGGCGGTAGCGACTTCTGCTGCGGAGTATCTGACGGCTTGTGTGTGGAGGATTTCGGAGTAGAGTGCGTTGACCCGGATTGCGTATTTTCCGGTAATGGCTCCTGCACTTTACCAGTTAATCCCTTATCGGGTTCCGGCAGCGATTCAGTTGACTCTTCCCAGGATTCATCCCCAATTTCTTCACCGGCTATGCCGTTTTCTCCGCTGGATTTCCTGTTGATGAGCACGGTGGCAGCTGCATTGTATGTAGCCTTATCCGGCAACTCCGAGAGCATAAAGAAGTCTCTCTCGGATATCATGTCTAGGAGCCGGGGCCTGGACATCCAGAATATGAGGGTTGATCCCGTGATAGTGGACGGAGTGGACGTTAATTACGTGAACCTTGATGGTGTAGAAACCGAGGAGGTTGTATTAAGGAATGTCAAGGATTTACAGTTCATTGACTTAAGTGGTTTAAAGGCTGACCGGGTGGTTTTAGAGGACATAAGCGTTTATGGTGATATCAACCTCAGGGGTGCGCAGATAGGTGAGCTGGTGGTGCGTAACGTGGATCTGGGAGGGGATTTAATCTTCAACTGCGATACTTCACCGGGGAGCCCTATCAGCTCCTTGACAGTGGAGGGTGTGAAATCTGGAGGGGATGTTAGTCTTGAGCTGGATAAGGTTGATTCCCAGGTAGGTAATGTTTTGATTAGGGATGTCGAAGCTAAAGGGAGTATCAGGGCATACTTGGATATCCCAGAAGGCTTTGATGCGGGTAATCTGACTGTGGAGGATGTTACGGCAGGGGGTGATGTGCGCGCTAGCTTGGAGGGTGAGGGTGAGGGTTACATGGGCGATCTGGTTTGCAGAAATATTAAGGCCGTAGGTAAGGTGTCCGTTGATGTTAGAGCTGAGGGTAAAACCGCAGGTGAGGTGTTTCTGGAGTCCGTAACAGCATTAGGCGATGTGTCCCTGGATGTGGACTCTATTGAGGGGGGTGACGTGAATGATATGCTCGTTACGGGTATTGTTTCAGCAGGTGATTTAGACGTGGATGTGTCATCTAGGGATGGCTCTGAGGTGGATGGTTTGCGGGTGGAGGATGTGCGGGTGTCTCGTGATTTAAGTATAGATTTGCGCTCAGATGAGTCATCTGATTTCCGCAGCGTCGAGATCAGTGAGGGAGTGGTTGGCGGTGACTTTAACCTGGAAGTTGACGTTGATGATGAGGCTGATATGTCGTCGGTGGATGTGCATGATTTCAGTGTGGGGGACACGGGAGACTTCTATTTCGACATAGATGATGGCAGCCGCATTTCAGGCATAGACTTAAGTGACCTGGTCTTCGGCAAGGACTTCGACTTGGACGTGGACTTATCTGATGAGTCAAGTAGCGGTTCGGTTCAGATCAGGCGGGTGGATGCCGTCCGTGATGTTGACTTGTCTTTTTATTCCGTTAATGAATCCAGCTTGGGGGCTTCAGTGTCTTCAATTAGCGCTGGCAGGGATTTCGATATAGATTTATTATCTGAGGTCACCGGTAGTGATTATTCCATTAGTGTTTTGAATGCTGTTTTCTCTGGCTTGAGTGCTGGGGGTTTCGCTGATTTTGATGTGGAGGCGGATAGGTATGGTTTTTTGGATTCTGAGGTTAATGGTTTTGAGGTGGGAGGTGATGCCCGACTCAGGTTGTTCTCGGATGATGTTGGGGATTTGCGGATGGATTTCGAGGGATTTGATGTGGAAGGTGATGCTGGCATATATTTCGATTCCGCAGATGGTGGTGAGTTTGGCTCTTTTATCGATGATTGGGTGGTTGATGGCTTCCTTGACATGCGCTTGGATGCTTGTAGCGGGTCTGAGATGGGTGTGGATTTTAATTTCTCTGAGGTGGATGGTGATTTCTATCTGGACCGCAGGGATGATGGCGGTTCCGGTTCTGTTTATTATGGGGAGTATGATGTTGATGTTGGCGGCTCGTTTTATGACTTTAATCACCTTAACCCTGATTTAGGCGGGGGTGATGAGGAGGTGGTTGCTCCTCCTTCGGTTGTTTCTGAGGCGAATCCTGTTGTTGAGGATGCTGATGATAAACTCCATTATATGCTGCCCGGTGGCGGGTCGGGGTGGATGCCGTGGGATGATGATATGAGGGATTTATTTAGTAAAGCTTCAGGGGGCTTGAGCGTTGAGGATTTAACCCCCAAAGAGTTATGTGATATCTTGTACGGGGATAGTGAGTTGAATCCCTGGCGTGATGTCGAGGATGACCCTTATAAGATTTATGAGGGGGTTCCGTCTCAGGATTCAGGTGATAGCTCCACTGTAGGGGGATCTGATTTTAACCCTCCTGTGTATTTAGATGATTATGGTACCTTGTGGGTTGTGGATGATAAAGGTAATTATCAGGGATTCAGCTATGACCGCGTGAAGGAGCAGCTGGATGCGGGCTTAGGGATGTCCGTTGACCCCACCAACCTGTCTCCGCAGACGATATTCGGGATACTGTACAAGGACCACCCGGAACACAACCCATACAGCAACTACGAATCGGGCCTGTATGGTGGTTCTGGTCTTGGGTATTCCGTCTATGATTCATTTGATTACCTGCAATATACTCAGTTGATTACTTTGAGATGGGAGAGGGTTTTTTGGATGTGTGGTCTGGACACTATAT
>NJEG01000014.1 GCA_002254565.1 Candidatus Altarchaeales archaeon ex4484_2
CGGCTTGTGGGCGTGGTATTGAATGTTTCATCTGTGGTGTTGATGTATCTCATCGTTAAAGAAGTCTTTAAGAGAGAGGACACAGCCCTTATAGCCTCTTTCCTGACCGCAATAAACCCCCTGCTTGTGTTCTTCAGCCATAACGTGCAGCTTATGAACGTGGGGCTCTTTTTTATGCTGCTTTCCCTCTATATATACCTCCGGTGGGTGGAAACAAACAGGGATAGATATCTGGTGGTGGCTGCCTTGTTCCTGGCCTTAGCCGGGTTAACCAAGTACCCGTTCCTCGTTATTTTAGCTCCGATGGCTGCTCTTTTTCCGTTTGAGAGGGCAAAGAAGATAAAACGAAACTATGCTCCTTATGTAATCTCACTTATCATCCTACTATCGATACCTCTCTGGATGCATTACTCCTCATCAACAGTCACATCCCGGTATAATGCCGATGTCTCGGCAAGTATTTCCCTGATAAAGCCGGAGGTGCTGCTTGAACCCGCCTTCTGGAAGATAACCGAATCGTATCTGAAAGACAACTTCACAATGATTGGTGTTGCATTCTCTGTCCTGGGTTTTCTCTTTTTCCTTTCCTCGTTTAATAAAAGAGACATAAAACAAAGATTTTTCTGGGGTTATCTTGTAGGATTCCTTGTTTTTGTTTTCATTATGAGCTTCAAGATGCAGGGCCATAATTACCATTACTTCCCCATAGCACCTTTCTTCATTATCCTCATGGCTTACGCATTCACACGAATAAGTGATCTCGCAGGGAATCTGAAGATTGAGGGGAAACGGATCAGGCACATAAACACTCTCGTTTCTGTGTTGTTGATTATGGTTTTGATTCTACCCTCGCAGAGTGCAATAGCAAGGATGTTCGATACCCAGTTCTTTGGCTTGGATGTGGCAGGAGACTATATCAGGACACATAAGGAGAGGGGAGACATCGTTATACACTCCTCTCACCAAGCCTATGGGGTTCTATGGGCTGGGGATATATTCGGTACAAACGGGATTCCAAAAGACCTGGATAATTTCAGGTTTGCGGAGGATGAATGGAATGCATCATGGCTCTTTATATACAACTGGGATTTTAATATACTACAAGACGATAGATACAAGGAGCTTTGGGGTTACATCAGCAGCAACTATCGTCTGGTGCAGTTCGGCTTCATCCAGAGAGGTGATCAACCTGCCACCCCAACATATATGTTATTCAGGAAAGGCGGCTCCTTCGATAAAAACAGAATGAATGAAATGCTGTCAGATAAACAGATAAGATACAAAGACTATGAGTTAACCGGAGGGATCGTCAGATTCAGTTACATAACGCTTGAAGAATGAATAAGGAAGGTAGAATAATAATCTCAGCTTTGATCACAATAAGTTTAGTAGGGATTTTACTCACACAAATTGATTTGAATGAAGCATTATCTTTGTTATTTTCTATCTCCCCCCTCTGGCTGCTAATCGGTTTTGCCTTCTATTCCCTGGGGTATCTACTGAGGTCGATCAGATTCAGTTTCCTGTTAACCGGTAAAGCCCGGGTGAGGGATTTATTTCCGATAGTCTGTGTACATTATCTTACAAACAATATACTGCCTGCAAGAACCGGTGAGTTAACCTACATCTACTTAGTTAAAAAACTGCAAAAAATCCAGGTAAGTGAAGGTATCTCCTCCCTTACAATCGCGAGATTCTTTGACTTCATCAGCATCACGTTTTTGTTTATCTTGTCCGCGTTTCTGGCCGAGGATGTTCCCTTGGTCGTGGAAGACACCCTGTATTATGTCTCCATAGCGGCCTGCCTCCTGATTGCTGTTTTTGTTTTTTTGGTATACAAGTCTGACGCCTTCATCTCCCTACCCAACTGGGTAATCCAAAAAACCGGATTGCACCAGTTCAATGCCATAGTTTTTATCCAGGGCAAACTGGTTGAGACGCTCACCAACCTCCGGGTGCTGAGGTCCAAAAGGCTTATCTTCCATTGCCTATGGACTTCTGCCCTGACCTGGTTATGTATCTACCTCATGACTTACTCGATATTGAAGGGATTGGGCTTCAACCTTAGCATCTTTCTAGTAATCCTGGGTTCCACCATCTCTGTTTTTACAAATATATTGCCGATACCAAGTATCGGAGCATTTGGGGTTTATGAAGGTGCGTGGGCAGTTGCATTCATTTCACTGGGGGTGGATAAAGAAGCAGCAATAGCCTCAGGGTTTGTGGCTCATTTAGCACTCCTGATATTTTCCGTTATTCTTGGAGGTATCGGTTCAATCAAGCTGGGTTACCTTAGAAGATAGTTGACTGCCTGTTTTCTTGTCAAAGATTCTCTCTATCTTAAACCTTTCTTTGTCATCTAGTTTAATGCCCTCCTGGAGAGAATTCAGCTCCCCTGGAAGAAAATATCTTGATGAGGGAGTATATACAAGAGGTGTATTACAATTGATATACAGGCCCCCTCCAACACCGTCTATTAAGTCAGTTACTCCCACATGGGTTCCTTGGGCATCTATCTCTCTGATAAAGGTATGGTTAGTGCTGCCTGTCTTGGTGATAAGCATATCCCTAAGCTTCTCTTTCACAGTCTGTGACAGGTTCTCACTTCTTCCAAGGCTTAATTGAAACGTTCTTAACAAAATATTTTTCATTGGAGTTAAGGTTTTGTCCGGTATCCTCCATAATACCCCCTCTATCCTCAGTTTCCCATCCCTAAGTTCAACCCGGTTTTTATCTGTAAGCCATCCGGAGGCAAGCTTATCCCCTCCCCGGCCGTAAATCAGTACCCCAGCATCGTTAAGTGATATATTTTCCCCCTTAAAAGATAGGCGGTATACCCCACCCTTACGGTAATTCACTATCAAATAAACCAGTGGGTCACTGTATACCCATAGACCTGCCTTAGAGAAATCCCGGGTAAACTCCGTTGCATACGGAAGTTCACCCCCCTCATCCAGTTCACTTGAATCCATGTATGCCTGCAGAAACGTATACCCGATATACATCAAATATCGGTCGTCGAGTGTTGATGGACTGATTAAACTACGTTTCCCGAGTGATTTTCTTACACTTCCTGAAATCAATGCCGCATCCGGTATATATCCTGAAAGGAGCTCAAAACCATCCGGTATTAGATACTCCGTATTTCTGCTCCCACATAAACCTCCTGCAGAACCATCCGGGTGGATGAAATACTTGATAAATCCAACAGCATTAGAAAGCAGATTAAGTAGTCTTTTATCGCCTGTTTTGGTATACAGCTTGGCAAGGTAATCTACAGCCAGTGACAGGTAACCTATATCCGCCCCCCCGTATTCATTAAACCAGCCTTCTTCTGCCTGTTTATCTATAATGAACTCTATTTTTTCAAAAGATTTCTGTTCAAAGAAATCATCACCGGTTAATAGGTGTATGTTATAGAGGGCCATTGCAGCACCAGCCTCCTGGTTTACCGCACGAACCTCTTTCTTCCCTGAAATCCATTTACCGGATTTAATTAAGCCGGAGATGATATCATCTCTTGAATCAACTAGATTTTCAAGCTGGATCAGGGTCTCAGACACTGCATAAGAAGAGAATGCTGCTGCAACAAAACTATTTTCCTTCGGGTACCACTCATTAAATGATCCGTTTTTATTCTGCATCACAAGCCAGTAATCTAATGCAGCGTTAACCCAACTGCATATGATCTTTTTAGTGTGGTAGGGGTTGTCTCTATGTTTTATTTTATAGAGCAGAGCTAATGTCAAAACAGCTTCCTGCATTCTAGCGCATGGGAAATCAATTAGGGTATACTGCCAGTATTGTCTGTCAAAGCAGCCGTAGTTTTCTGATATGGGATTTCTGTTTAACTGTGAAATCAACCGGGGGGTTTCCCTTAAAACCTCAGTTAGGTAGGCTTCTTTTTCCATTCTTTCCCTAAAACTTCTTCTCGAATATATCCACAAGAGGTCTGAAAAGCCTTCTGACGGGTAGGGGGAGTTTATAATAAATTTCTCTCCCCGTACGTTTCACTTTCAAGGCATTTACTTCCCTTGTCTCGGATTTAAACTCAAATTTATTATAGGAGACAATCTCCCCTGCCTCATATTTACGTGGCCTGTCTGTAACCTCCCCCAAGGAGTAGCCCAGGGAGATATATGCCACTGGATCGTATTGAGGTGGGATGTTGAACATACCCTTAATCTCTTTTTTATTTGGGAGGTGGCACACCCAACAAGCCCCTATCCCTGCTGAATGTGCTGTGAGAAGTATATTTTGTATTCCTGCAGCAGCACTCTGCAGATAATCCATGTATTCCTCATTATCTGTTCTACAGTCATATAAAACAAGTATCCCCTGGGATGTATTCTTGATAAAGGATGCTGATCCTCTTTCAACCAACTCTTCTATAAGCCTTGGGTCATCAACTACAATAAAACGCCAGCCTTGTATGTCACATGCTGACGGGGCATGTATTGCCGCATCTATTAAATCCAGGATCTCTTTACGCTGTATCTTCCCAGCCCCATATCTTCTTACACTGCGTCTTGAGTATATCGCTTTCTTTAGATCCATATCAATCTAAGATTACTTCAAGGTTATACACCCCAACTTCTCCAGCAGTGTTAGTTATCATCTCCCCGATTAATCCTATGAAGATGAATTGTGCCCCTATTAAAACAAAAAAAACACTCAACAGTAGCAGAGGCCTCTCACCAATGAGTTGATTCATGATATATTTCTCGTAGAGTAGGTATAATCCTGCGAAAAACCCTATTGCAGAGAAAATAAAACCGGGTGTGCCGAAGAAATGCAGTGGTCGCCGGGCATAGGTTGTAAGGAACTTAACCGTAATTAGATCAAGGAATCCTTTAAAAAGCCTCATTACGCCATACTTCGAGTTGCCGTATTTTCTTTTCCTGTGATTTACTTTGACTTCAGTAACCCTGAAGCCTTTCCAGTGCGCTAGGGCGGGTATATACCTGTGTAGTTCACCGTATATCCTGATTTCTTTCACTACCTCTTTCTTGTATGCCTTAAAACAGCAGTTTGAATCATGTACATTAACACCGGTTAGATGCATCGAGAGGGAATTGAATATCTTTGAGGGGATTTTTTTCGTGTAAGAATCTTTTCTCTTGTGCTTCCATCCAACAACCAGATCATATCCTTCATCTATTTTAGATAGAAACTTGGGCATCTCTTTCGGATCATCCTGCAGGTCACCATCCATTGTGAAAACCAGTTCCCCCTGTGCTTTATCGAATCCTGAAGCTAATGCAGCTGATTTACCAAAATTCCTCCTGAACTTCATTACCTTGACTCTTTCATCTTTCCGGTGTAGTCTCTCCAGTTCAGGGAAGCTTTGGTCTGTTGACCCGTCATCAATGAATATTATCTCGTATTTCTTTCCGAGCTTATCCAAAACAGGCTTCAGTTCCCCGTAAAGTGGCTGTATGTTCTCTTCCTCGTTGTAGACGGGCACCACAACCGACAACTCAACCTCTCCAGACATTTTCTTTTGTTTAACTAATTTAGTTTTCTGTGTTATTAATGCAATAGAATTCCTTCATAGATTCCGCGTATTTTCTCGGATACTTTCTGTTTGGTGAACTCCTCTATCACCCGCTTCCTGCCGCATACGCCTTTTTCTTTCCTCTCTTCCTTGTTCATCAGGAGTTCCTGGATGGCTTCCCTGAGGGCTTCCGGGTTTCCCGGCTTCACCTTCACTCCGCAGTCTCCCACAACATACGGCATCCCTGAGATCTTTGTTGTGATACATGGTTTCCCGGATGCCATAGCCTCGAGTAGTGTTATCCCGAAGGCTTCCTGTCTCGTAACGGAGGGCAGAACGAACAGGTCGCAGGCTGCATAGTATTGGGGTAGTTCTTTCCCGGGGACATCGTGCACGAAAACTAGGTCTCCCACACCTGAGGCCTGCTCCGCCAGCCTTTCCCTTAGGGGACCGTCCCCCACCACCACCAGAACAGCATCCTGGACGTCCCTGAAGGCCTCTATGAGATATTTTATGCCCTTATATGGCACCAGCCGCCCCACAAACAACACCATTTTTTTGTCTTCGAGGCCATGTTTTTCTCTTATTCTTGAGCCGTCTACTTTCGGGTTGAAGCGGTGGTGGTCGACGAAGTTAGGTACTACATCTATTTTATCCCTGAATCTCTCTAGAACAGGAGAGCCCTCTATGTAGGCCTCTGAGGTGGTGATTATCTTCTTCGCGCGCCCCAGTGTCAGGTGGAGGATGGGCTTGTAGAGGGGGTATAGTATTTTCTCGAACCATCTTTTTTTTATTATGTCGGCGTGGTAGGTCACCACCAAGGGTTTGTTTTTTGAACATGATGCGAGATAAGCATATAAACTGTTGAACGGGTCCGGCAGATGCACGTGTATCAGGTCATAATCTCCTCTGAGCAACCTGAACAGTATCCCGGGCGTGAAGGGGTCGTTGCTTAACGTGAACCATGAACTGCTCCTCCATACCTCCACATCATTGACTACCTCTTTCTCTCTCCCGGGAGGTACGTTGGATGTGTAGACCCTGACCCTTAAACCCTGTTTCACCAGCTCCTCTGAGATGCCCTGTATGTGGGATTCCATACCCCCTCTGTGGGGTGCATAGTATTTGGTGACCTGGGCTATTCCTGCACCCATGGTATAATTTATTGAATGCAGTCTAATTAATTCCATAAACTATGGCTTCGGGGAAGAGCCTTGTGGATTACGGTAACGCTGAGGAGGTGAAGAGGATTCTGTCTTCCATAGGGGGAGGGAGGGTTAAGGTCTCCGGCAGGTTTATGAAGCGGTTTTTCACTGTGGATGGAAGGCCTCTCGTGCATGCCTCTGAGATTTACGGGGATGAATCCGTTGAGTTATCCGAGGGGGAGGTTATGAGGGCATTGAACATTCTGGTGGACAGGAAGGATGCAGCTATAGAATACAGGAAGGGGTTTCTCTGGTATTACCTGCTCTAGTTTTATTAGGGGATAATATATAGTTTAAACGGTAATGGATTCCTGGGTGAGAGTTTTCGGGGTGGCTTGGGTTATTCTTTTATTTTACTCCGGAGTTGTTGCCGCCCAGTGCTCCGGCACCTGCTATGACCCCGACTGTGATGAGATAGTATTGTATGTGGATTCCGCTATCCACGCTGTCAATGATAAAAGCCCTTACCTCACATCTTACCTGGTGATGGGCGTTATTAAGGCAGAGAGCAGCTTCCACCAGTGCAACGGCGGTGGAGGTTTTTTAACGTCCAGCTCAGGTGCTGTCGGATTAATGCAGCTTTTGTCGGATACGGCCTCTGATATGGGAGTCGACCGCTGCAACCCCCAAGACAATATTTTAGGCGGTACCAGATACCTTAACTGGCTTCTGACAGACATGAACTATGAAGACTATGAAACCCCGACAGAGTTCACTCTCGCAGCATACAACTGCGGCCCCAGATGCGTTGATAGGAGGATAGAACAATCCTGCCCGGGAATATGGGCTAATCCACCTACCATGAGCAAAAGCGAATGCGGCTACGGGGATGAGGTGCCTGCGTCAGAGTTTCCGGATGAGACCAGAAACTACGTCTCCAGGATAACAGGCTGGTTGAAAGACAACGACGTGGACTGCGAGGGCAAGCTTCCCATCCCCGAAGGCGAGTATATCGTCTCTGTGACCCATAACATAGTGGGTGATGAGATAGATATCACTGTCAGGATACACAACCCCACCGAGCAGGAGATTAACGTTAGAGCCTATGTTCTCCGGGGCTACGGCGGCGAGGAGATGGAACACGAGCCAAACGTGGGGTGGGAGAGCATCCAGCCGGGGGGGGAGACTACAATAACATTAACGAGCTCAGGCGATCCTGAGTGGAATGTCCACAGCCTGGGAGGCTCCTACAGGATACGGGTTGACGACAGGGACAAAGGAGAAATGGATATCTCAGGTATTAAGTATGTTGCTACAGCCCCAACGGGCGTCTACCCTGAGGAGTGCGTCTGTGACTGCAACGGCTTGGTACTGAATCTTATTTCACAGGAGGGTTTCTGTGAGCTGACCTGTGCCAGAGCCTGCGGGGCGCACACGAACTGTAGAAGCGACTGCGAGAACTGCTGCGAGATCTGGTGCAGCGGCAAAGGCAATGAATGCGTTGAAGCCTGCATGGAGCGCTGCCAGATGACGTCTGGGATAGATGATCTTGTTGAGGCTATTAAGTCGGCTGTTATAATAATCGCGGCCATAATCTTCGCCTTATGCAGCATACAGTATCTGATAGCAGGAAACCCGGAGTCAAGGAACTGGGCCAAAAAGTGCATCACCTACGTCATAATCGGCTTGATAATCATAGGCCTGGCATTACTTATTGTTGAACTGTTTGGTGGTATGGTGGAGCCCAGCGGGGATAAGTGTGTTAGAGACGAATCCTGTGATGAGTTATGCGGGAAGGAGGGCTACTCCAATGACGCGGGAGCAACCTGCTACAGTGACGAGGATTGTACCATAAAGTGTTTTGGTGAGTGTGTGCCAACACCATTCTGTGATAAGGAGTGTGGAGGAGCAGGCTACTCTAATGATGAGGGGAGAACCTGCTATAAGGAGGAAACCTGCTCCATTGTATGCCCTGAATTGCCGGAATTCAACGGGCCGGTGCCCTTCGACGACCGCTGCACTATCTGGGAGTGTGTTGAAACCAGCACATCAGGTTCATTCTGCGAGAAGTGGAATAGAACCGACACCGGCTGGGTTTGCATTGAAGAGTATATGGGGGTATATAAATTCTGCCGGGAGTGGAAGGAGAGAACTTGGGGATGGGAATGCAAGCAGATAGCGGAGAGATTGGGGTCCTGTGGAGACTGGCATAAGACAACCACAGGATGGTGGTGTTACGACAATATCCTCTCCGGTTACTGTGAGGTATGGCATTTAAAGGGTTTACCTAATGGATGGGGGTGGGAGTGCATTGAAGAGCCGACATTCAGCCAGTATTGTGAGAAGTGGGAGAAGGATGAATCAAAGGATAAATGGACTTGCACCAGCGGAGGTCTTAACGCAGACGAATTTTGTATCAAGTGGAGATGCGGTGACGGAGAGGGTGATGTGAAAATCAAGATTGTAGTGGAGGATGAATCCACATCAAATCCGTGACCCTAGCAGTAAGGATAAATAAGGGGGCATGTAATCATTTAAACAAAAAAAAAATGTTGGATAGAGATAAGGTCTTTGGTTTGTTTTTCATATCCTTGGTTCTTGTTGTTAGCGTGCTCGCTGCAACAGACATCTGCGACCAGAACTGTGAGCTGAATACAGAGAAATGCACTGACTCAACAAGACCTTTCTTGTGTGAGAGAAGCTTCTGGCCGGATAAGTGCGTGCCGAAGGGATACGACTTCGGAGCCTGCGGCGGAAAAACCGATGGGGGAGGCTACTGCTCAGAGTGCGATGAGGGCTGCATTTATCTGGGAGACGGGTGCTCTGGAGACACACCCTACAGCTGCAGAAAATCCTGGGCTGCTGATAAATGCGTCGCGAAGGGATATGATTTCGGCTGCTGCGGAGGTCTTGAACCAGGGGATAATCACCAGATGGTGTTGAATACATACATAACCAACAACGACCCCGAATGCGCAGATGATGGCCACACTGTTAAGTGGGAGATTAAACACAGGGGAGAGGCTAATTTTGTCGACTACAGCGATAAATGCATTGAAAAAAATTATAAAGATGAACTAATCAACATCGGTTTAGGTGAATCCATAGGTCCGCTGACCTGCCGGAGCAAATTCATACCGTGGAAGGACACGGGACCGCACACCGCCAGGGTATCCTGGTGCACCTACAGCAATGAGACAGTATACGGGGCGCCTCCCTCTTCAGGCAAATACTGTGTCGTGAACATCTCAGCAGACGGAGACAACGAGAGAGAGATAGGATTCGACAACATTGTGAAGACCCTCGAAGACCGCATAAACGATATAGTTAACGGTAAACGAGGTGCTGCAACCATCAGCGCCTACGACCCGGTGTGGAAGTTTTATTGGGTGTCTGGGCTTGAGAGCAGTTATGTTCCTGCGGAGGATATAGAGCACGTGAGAAAGTGCCTGGCTGGATGTCCTGACTGCGCGGTTGTCATGAACCTCAAGGAGGACGTGCATGGAAGCAACGTTAAAAGGGATGGGATATGTACTGCCAGAGCAGGGGCTACAGGCGCCTACACTGGAGCAATCTTTCTTTCAGCTGCCGCGGTTTCTGGGGGAGGCCTGTCAACCGGAGACGGTGGTCTAACAGTAGATGAAGAAATACGAAAAGAGTACGGTGTGGAGCTGCCTAAGGAGTTGGGGGATGAGTTCAGAGATAAAGGTTATCTTGTCGGTGATAAATTCAAAGATAGATTAAGACATGATACTGTTGCCGTAGCAGAAAAATACGATGATATCTTTGAGGCGCCTGGATATAAGACCCTCAGTGACCTTTATTATGACTTCGACAGGGAATTTGTGAGTATGGAGGTATCTGACAAGATCGTGGATGCGATTAAAAGCGACAGCAATTTTAACAGCATTAGAGAGTCATTTATTGATGAACTGATGAACTACAAAATCAATACAGACGCAGGATTTACAAACTCCCTACAGAGCGCAATGAAAAGTAAATATCTTACTCGCCAACCGTTAACGAGGCCAGAAGCTGAGAAGATAGTTGATTTCTTCTTTAATGGAGATGACTTGGGTAATAAGGGTTTGGTTTATTCATCGAAGTTTGATCCCAACGATATAGATGTTTTTAATGAGGTGCTAGCATCCAAGGTAAAGATAATCAGGGAGGGAGGTGATTACACAAGCTATAAAACACTTAAAGAGTTTATTGAGGGAGTGTATGGTGGAGCCACCTCGGATTATGCTGTATTTAATACAGTCCTAGATGCTAAGGGAGGTTATTGGGGCCCTCATCAAGTTCAGTTGAATATAGCTTATTTATCTGAGTATATATCAACTTTAGCCCATGAAAACGGGCACCATATTGATTATCATAAGATAGGTATACTGAGGGAGGTACAGTCACTGTCTCCTGCCATGCAGGGTAACGTCTTGGAGGACAAGAACTGCCTCAGTGTGATAGAATTAGCTTCAACCAAAACACAATATGACGTGCTTGAGGCTCTTAACAATAGGTACCCTGGTGCAGGTTTTGATGTTATATCAATAAAGAGGAGGCTTATAAACTACCAGAAAAGAAAGGTTATTGGGCCATATAGTGTTGGAATCGAAACGTATAATTACTTCAAGAATGAGAAGGGGATTGACCTGCTTACTAGTAACGTAGATGATCTTAAGGAGATTGTAACGAAAAAAAACACCCTCATGAAATCCACAGCCAAAATCTTGGGCATAGTCGGGGACATAACCAAGGCTTTGAAGGACGGAGGAGAAGCGCTTGCAACTAAGCTGGGTTTCGATAAAAAAAAGGGCGTGTATATAGCAGTAGGTAAGGGTATGAAGGGGGCTAAAATCACGCTAAAAATTGTGAACAAAGCAACTAATAAGGTTCTTTTTCCCTTAGACATGCCACTAGGGGGGCTCTGGGGCATATATGAAACTGAAAAAAACCCTCTCCTAAAGAAGAGGGTGGAGATAGAAACTAGATCAGGAAATGTCGGAGACGGTTTATGCGGCGAAACCTGCGACACAGAATGCGGCTCGATGATCATAAGCCGCGATGAAGAGGGAGTATACAGGCTGGTGGATGATTTCACAATAGAGAGGGGTTATCTATGGGATATCTACATCGGAAGCGAAGACGCGGACATAGTACATAAAGCCGTATGTGAAGAGCTCAGGATGGAGGGCAAAGGCATCGATTTGACCCCACACTATATGGAATGCACCCCGGTTGATGGGGAGGAATACATGAACTGTGTGGAGAAAGATAAGGTGTTGGCTGTCACGGACTCAGGGGAGTTATTCCCCTCAGATGGTGATACAGGATACCTCAAAGCAGGAGCTCTAGAGGAGGAGTAAAATGAGATATGATGTTGCATTAATGGTTTTTATGGTCTTCACAGGGGTGGTGGTTGCAGAAGAAGACTGTCAGCTGGATTTAACAATATACAAGAATGACACAGTAAGGATAGCTGATGTCAAAATAGTGGAACTTGAGACCACGCCAGAAAGAAACTCATTCGATGACGTAACTAATTACTCTCTTGGCGTATACGCTATAGACGGCACAGTATTATATAAAACATATCTCCCAGTTGATTTCAGGGTGTATGAGATGGAGGAATTCAACAACTCCTTCGAATCATTCTATATCAAGAAGCCCGTAGGGGAGAGAGATTACTGGCAGACGGAGATAATAGTGCCCTGTGATGAGATGTGGATTTTTCACAGGAACCCGATTTTTGTATACCGTTTTGATGAGATAAAAGATGAGAGATGCCAGCTGGGCTATAACGGAGTATGCGACCCTGACTGCAGTGACCTGGACCCCGACTGCATTATTGAAACAAGCACCACATTAACCTCATCATCGACAACTGTTGGAGGGGGTGAATCCTCTGGCGGGAACCTGCTTCTTTACCTGCTTACGGCAGCTGTTTTATTGGTGACTGCGTTTTTCGTCTACAGAAAACGTGAAGAGAATAAACAGGCTGAGGAGAAACAAAGGAAGAGAAGGAAGCTGATCGAGTGGATCGGGGAACAGTTGAGAGACGGGGAAGACCCCAAGAAGCTCAAGACGGTTGTCAGGTCGCAGGGTTTTGAGCCTGAGCTGGTGGATTACGTGGAGCGTAGGCTATAATAATAAAATAAAAAAGAATAAGAATTGCACTCTAATTTCTCTCGGAATTCTGAGAACTAGTACCTTCTAGGTTTTTTCTTCTGGTAACATTCCCTGCAGTATACAGGTCTGTCTCCATCGGGCTTGAAAGGAACCTCTGCTTCTTTACCACACTCTGAGCAGGTTATGGTGTACATTTTCCTATCGCCCCGGTCTCCATATGCCATTTATATTATACCTCTATATATATTCGCAGGAAGCATCATATCTCCTACGCAGTATATATCTTTGATTCAATGCTTAAATAGAAGCGCTTTTTGTTCCATCCTGTTCTATCCACCCACATGCCTGACACTTTTAGATTAGTGCGCTAATAATGTGTTTGAGGTGGATGGAATGAGCAACCTATCGATTAGGGAACGTAGGAGGATTATAAAGCAACATTTGCGTGGAGCGAACGTGACCTGGATATGTGAAAAACAGATATTAGCAGGACTACATTCTACCGCCACTGGAACTATGTTAGACCACACCAAGGAATCAGTTATTTAACCCCTACAAAACCATACTTTAACAACAAAACGTGAGTTATCAAGCTCACGAGTGTAACCCATCTAGGGGGATAGAATCGCTTTTTATTTAATCCTCTCCAGTATGATGGTTGGCGTTACCTTCAACACTCCCTGCTTTTTCTCCAGCTCTCTCGTGAATTCCGCCATGTGTGCGGTATTTCTGAACCAGCACCTGGCTGTTATAGTGTGCTCCCCGCTTGTGCTGTGTAACTGTATTACATGTTTCTTGTTTTTTAGCCCCTCCAGTATCCGGGTGTATTTCTCCGGTTGGGTGTCTATTCCAAGTAACGTGTCCAACTGGTATCCAAGCTGTTTCTGGTCCACTTCTAGGGTGTATTTTTTCACCAGCCCCTTGTTCTCCAGTTTTTTTATCCGCTTCCTGACTGCTGTTTCACTAACACCCAGCTTTTTTCCCAGTTCAACGTTGGTTGCTCTGCTGTTTCTTATCAGTAAAACAAGGAGGTCTATATCCGTAAATCGAACCATAATAGATATACTTTATTCGAACAACTTAATATATGTTATCGAACCTTAACCTATTTTTTAACCTTATAAAACCATATAACCCCTGAGATGACTGAATTAAACCAAATCTACAGGTGCAACATCTGCGGAAACATTACTGAGGTACTGCATTCCGGTGCTGGGGAACTAGTCTGCTGCAACCAGCCGATGGAGCTGCTTGAGGCTCGCACAGGAGACGAGGGCTATGAAAAACACGTTCCAGTAATAGAGGAAACAAGTAACGGCTTCCGGGTTAAGGTAGGCTCCACCCCCCACCCCATGGAAGACAACCATTTCATCACCCTGATCGAGTTGCTGGCTGATGGCCAGGTATACAGGGGGCATCTGAAACCAGGGGATAAACCCGAAGCCGTATTCCGTATCAAAGCCAGCAGGTTATCCGCTAGAGAATACTGCAACATCCACGGGCTCTGGAGCAGCAAATAGTAGAGGTTCCTGCTCAACTTGCTGCTAGCAACTCTACTGTCGACGCCAGCCACCGCTTACCTGGTTTGCGACATAGAAAATAGTTTTTATTTCGGATTTCTCCTCGCTCTCAGATCCTCCGCTACCAGTTGGTGGAGTTCGTGGACGTCTTTTTCGTCAGGTTCATTTCGCGAGTAGAGTATGTAGTAGAGGCCTTCCTTCTGGCAGAGGATTTTTGATTTACCCTCTCCCGCTCGGATGAAATAATCTGTTTCTCCCTCAAGCAGTCTGTTTTTTATCTCCTGCACGCCTAGTGCGGCTTCCCTCTCCACTTCCTCAAGGTTGGATGCTAGAGGCAGACCCTCTCCACTGGCAACAACCACCCCCTCGAGGTTTCTCTCTTCAGCGAACCAACGTACTTTCTCGGTTAATGTAGGCATTTTTATCATTCAATAGTAAGATAATACTACTCACCCCTTCCTTAAATCCTTTTCGGTTTTATTTTGTTGAGGATTTTCTTGCAGTGATTGTGGGTTATGCCCACCACCTCCACATACTCCGCTTGTTACCCTGTCCGTGGTTGGGTTATTGTTTTAGAGGGGAGTTTTGTTGGTTCAGCTGTTTTGGCATCTATTCCAAGCTACTTGAGGACGTTATGGTGTCTCTTCACTCCCGCAACAGCCTCCTTGATGTCCATGTAGAGGGCCCCATGATTTAGTTCCTGCATCCCTAAATAGTTAAGATGGTTTCGCTGACTTTTATGGCGGTGCCGGGGAAATCGGCGGCAACAAGATACTCTGGATGCTGATGGAGCCAGGGTTTACCTAGACTTCGGGGAAAGCTTCGACTTCGGCACAGAATACTTTCATGAATACCTGAAGCCAAGAACAGTCAACGGCCTGGAATGCTATTTCGAATCCAACATCATACCCAGGATACCACAGCTCTACAAAAAAAAGGAGCTTAGATTCACCAACCTACCCTATAAAAAACCAGACATCGACGCAGTACTCATATCACACCACCACAGCGACCACATTGGACACCTGCATTTCTTAGATGAAAACATCCCAGTATACATGGGCCACGGAACAAAAAAGATACTGGACACATACCATAAACTATACCCCCAGCAAGTCAACATAGGAGAACACAATCACATAAACCTCTACAGGTCAGGGGATGAGATGCAGATAAAAAAATTAATGTTCAAGCCGATACACGTCGAGCACTCAACCCCCGGAGCCTACGGAACCATCATCGAAACAAAACAAGGTAGCATCATCTATACCGGAGACTTCCGCAGACATGGGCCCAAGAAGGAATACACGGACGAGTTCATACAAAAAGCAAGGAAAAGCAGACCATATGCCCTCTTATGCGAGGGTACCAGGATGACGCCGGACAAAGAAAAACAATACACCGAAGAGCAGGTATACAAAAAAGGTAAAGGGAATAATCGAAGACAGCAGGGGTCTTGTTTTCGGAGAGTTTTCGATGACTAACATAGACCGATTCAAGTCCTTCCACAAGGCAGCAACAGAAAACAACAAAATTCTGGGATTAGACACCAGAATGGCTTACATAATAGATCAGCTAAGGGAAAAAATACATCTGCCAAACCCGAAAGACGATGAAAACATTAGAGTATACTATAGACTAGCGAAAACCTGCACCTTCTGCGACACAGACTATTACATCTACGAAAGAGAGTTTATGGAAAACAGGATAACCTACAGGGAACTGAAAAAAAACCAGGAGAACCATGTGGTATTAACAAACTTCAACAAACTAATGGAGCTGGTTTACATACAACCAGAGAAGGCAGACTACATTTATAGCTCAAGTGAACACTTCCTGGAAGGCGATGGCAACAAAGAAAAACGAACAGTCTTGGAGAACTGGCTCAACCACTTCAGGATACAACTACATAAGGCACACTGCAGCGGACACATGAGCAAAAAAGATCTGGAACACGCGATCAAAGAAATAAAACCAGACATACTGATACCAGTACACACCCAGAACCCAAAGGAATTCAAAAAAATACACTCTAACGTACTGATACCTGAGAGGGAGGAGGAGATAGAGATATGATCAAGGCAGTGCTATTCGACTTAGATGATACCCTGATTAAACACCAGACAATAAGAATATTAAGAAATAAAACAAAAGATTAAACAAAAAGAAAATGGGCGCAGAAGACAGATCCTACTCAATAGACCAGCTAGATCAGGGATCCAAGCTAGAGAAACAAAAAAAGAGGGTCCTGAAAAAAATAGCTAAAACCGAGGAAAAATACAATAAAGGAGTGATACCCAAGCAGGTATACTATAACCTCCTGACCAAATACCAGGACGAACTAATCGATATAGAAGTTGAAATGGAGGAGATGTGATGGAAGAAGAAGAAATCCTGGAACAAAAAATCCAGGAACTCGATGAAGACCTTAAAAACCTCTACAATAAGATAAGGGAGGGAAAAATCCCTGAAGAAAGAAGGGATAAAGAATCGACCTATAAATCATTCAGCATCCTCAAAGTAAGCAGGATAAGAGAAATCCAGATGAATAAGCTGATAATGAACAAAAAAATCGCCAAAGCCAAACTCAAATACAGCCGTGAAGAAATACCTGAGGCAGTATTCCACAGGTTCCTGGAGAAATACATGGAAGAATTGATAGACCTAGAGGTAGAACTAGAATTCCTGGAAGCCGAGAAATACGAATAGTAGTCTGGCCCTCATTTCTACAAAACAAGATGAATAAAACAATCAAGGCAATACTCTTCGATCTGGATAATACGTTAATCAACTTCAGCGAATTCAAGAAGCGAGCAACTAAAGCAGCAGCTCGGGCGATGAAGAATGCAGGGCTGGTAGGGGAAACCAGGGAGATAGAAAAAAACTTGATAGAATTCTATTTCCGTCATGGTATTGAATCGGATGATGCCTTCCAGAAATTCCTCGAGAAACAGACGGGGAGGGTGGAGTATCGGATATTGGCTGCGGGAGTGAACGCCTACCTGAAAGAGAAATACAGGCATCTGGAACCGTACCCGGGCACAATAGAAACACTTGAGGGTTTGAGAGATAAAAACTATAAGCTGGGGATAGTATCAGACGGCTTGAGGCTGAAGGCGTGGATGCGGTTGGTGGAATCAGGCCTTGATGAGTTCTTCCAGGTGGTGGTCACCTATGATGACACCGGAGAGCAGAAGCCAAGCGAGAAACCATTCCTGAAGGCCTGCGGGGAGCTTGGGGTGGAGCCACATGATTGTTTGTTTGTGGGGGACTGGCCTGAACGGGATATATTGGGAGCCGGGAGGGCTGGGATGAAAACCTGTCTCGCACTATACGGAGGATATGAGGGAGAAGCTGATTATGTGATAGGAGACATACGGGAGCTGCTAAAACTACTCGACTGAGGGTCTCTTCAAGCCAGAAACCAGCCGGTGGAAAAAACAAACGAGTTTATATAGACGTAATCTATATGTTAGAGTGTGAGTAGAATTCGGAGTAAATAGCATAAGAAGTAAAGATAAATTCTTCTAAGTGTTTTTTTGTTTACCGAAATGCGTTCCTGATTCTACACCTTAAAGAAAAAAGGAGGAACCTTATTTAGAGAATGGACCAAGTAACACAGGAAAACGGATTCAGCGATATGAGCTTAAGTAATCACGTTTTAAATGATTTAGAACACCACGGCTTCAAGGAGCCGATGCCGATACAAGAACAAACAATACCCGTACTATTAGAGGGACGGGATCTGATAGCAGAAGCTAAGACCGGCACAGGCAAAACATTAGCGTTTGCTGTGCCCCTGGTCGAAAGAGTCGACCCCCAGAAGAGGAGGGTTCAGGCTCTGGTTTTAGCCCCGACAAGGGAACTCGCCAACCAGGTCAACGGCGAACTGAAAAAGGTAGGATACAAGAAGAGAGTGCACTCTGTTGCAGTCTATGGCGGGAAAAGCATAAACGGCCAGGCCCAGAAAATCCAGAAAGGCGCGCAGATAATAGTGGGCACACCTGGTAGGACACTGGACCTAATCAACAGACACATCCTCAGACTGGACTCTGTTGAGATGCTCGTCCTAGATGAAGCAGATCGGATGCTGGACATGGGATTCATCAAAGACATCAAAAGAATCATATCACATATCCCTAGGAAGAGGCAAACAATGCTCTTCTCAGCAACCATACCCCCGGGAGTTAAAAAACTAGCTCAGTCTGTGATGAACAACCCCGAGGAGATAAGCATCAGCTCCGACGACATGACAGTGGATGAGATACAACAGTTCTACTATGAGATACCACAAAACAACAAGCTGGATACCTTCATTAGGGTTGTGAGACAGGAGAAACCAGACAGTGCTATAGTATTCTGCAACACCAAGAAGTGGACTGACTCGCTTGCCAGAATACTAAATAATAAAGGCATCAAGTGCCAGGCACTCCACGGAGATCTCAGCCAGAAACAAAGGGATTGGGTAATGCAAGGCTTCAGGGATAAGAGATTCCAGTACCTTATCGCAACAGACGTAGCAGCCAGGGGGCTGGATATAGATGATATATCACACATCTTCAACTATGATATCCCAAAAGACCCTGACAACTACATTCACAGGATAGGGCGCACGGCAAGAGCTGGTAAGGGAGGGAAAGCATTCTCTTTCATAAACCCCCAGGAGATACACGGTCTCTGGGATATAGAGCACAGGTGCAGGACTAGCATACAAAAAATAAACCCCCAAACCTGATTTTTTTTTATTTCACCCCCGCTAGAATGATATTACCCTATTTTTTTTCAGGGGGGTATATAGAAAAGAGAACACGGGCAGGATAGGGTTGCTCATTTCTTCGCAGATAGCAGATTATACGTCCTCCTACCACTGGTTTACTAAAGAATATGCTCTATTTTTATCGAAAGTATCTTATATTGTTAAAAAAAATGATGTGGAGATATCTCGACATCGGGCTGATAGACCCCTACGAAGCTATGGCAGTGCATGAAGCAATGTTCATATCCCGCCTGGAGGATGAAAGCCCGAACACCCTGTATCTGGAGCAATATAACACGAAATCAGTGTTCCTCGGATACCACCAGTGCGCGCAGGCGGAGTTGAACCTGGATTACTGCAAACAAAACAACATCAAGGTAGTCAGGCGCTCAACCGGCGGGGGAGCCGGGTACATGGACTCCAAGCAGCTGAACTATGAAGTAACCGTGGACCGGAAGGAATACGGTATCCCCTCAGATTTCGTAGGCTCCTACGGCAGGATAATGGACGGATTCATTGAGGCATTAAAATACCTTGAGTTGGATGCTGAGTTCAAGCCAATAAACGATCTATTGGTTAACGGTGGGAAGATATCCGGAGGGTGTATGACACGCAAAGACACAATCATCCTGCAACACGGGTCACTGCTCGTTGACTTTGACCTCGAAACCGCCTTCAAGGTATTGAATGTCCCGAAGATAAAATACAAGAGTAAAGGAATAAAGTCAGCTAAAAGCAGGGTCACCTGCTTAAACAAGGAGCTGGGATATGCGATCAAACTGGAGAACCTGAAAACAGTAATAAAGAAAGGATTTATGAAATCATTTGGTATATCATTCAATGACTCTGGATTAAGCTCTTATGAAAAAGAGCTTGTTAATAAGCTACTGCCTAAATATAGATCGGAGGAGTTTATTTACAGGATGTAATAATGAAAATCAGTATAGGTGAATACAGGCAGGGCCTCTATAAATCAGTTGGAGGGTTGATACGGGTCTTTCTAAGGAAGGGGGGTGGGAGTATTGAGGATATTATATTCACCGGCGACTTCTTCATTTTCCCGGAGGACTCCCTTGACCTTATGGCGCAGTCGCTGAAGGATGTTGCACTAGATAAAGAGAGGATACAAGACATTATTGGTGAGGTATTTCGTAGGGAGGGTATTGATTCGCCTGGTACAACTGCGGAGGATTTCGCTGAGGCGATAATGGCTGCAGCCAGATAACGGTTGGGTGGTTAAGTTAAAAAAAAAAGGGGGGGCAGTTAGTTGATTGGCGCGCATATTTCTGTCATTATCTCGTTCTCGTGCACCCGGTAGGGGTCGTTGAGGTAGTACTCCCTTAAGGGAGCCGCTAGCTTCCTGTGGTGTTCCCTCACCCAGCTGTAGATTTGCTGGTGCATTGGCCTGAAGTCGCTGTAGGGGCCTTCGTGGATTGTTTTAGCCATCCGCCCCCCGGAGAGGGTGTAGCATTTTATCTCATCACCGTCCTTTATTTTCCGGGGTATGGGCGCGCATATCTCGATGTCTGCTGTTCCCTTCCGGTCCGCCTCCAATGCTGCCTCTGGTGTTTCCTCGTGGCAGATGAAGATTGGCGGACCTGTTAGTTCAACCTTGTTGGAGGCCAGGTGCCCCAGGAGTTTAGGCAGCACCTCCATTATTTCGTCGTATGAGCCCCGATAGCGCATGCTGGCGACCAGCTGCGGCTGTAGTTCATCTATCTTTATTTTTTCCATTGCTACCACCTCAATGTTTATATGTTCTGTAAACAAGTTACTTCATGGGTTTATTTAAAAGGAAGGCTAGAGAGCGGTGGAAAAATAAAGGATGATCAGGCTCTTCCAAGGATTTCAGGCTGCGGTCATTGTTGAGGCGGTGATGTCGTAAAAAGAAACCATGCAACTGCATGATTCCTGTCTTGGGTTGATGTTTAGTTAAATGGTTTGTTTATTAAGCGGTGTTTATTAGGTAGTATAATCTTTAGGTTGATGGAGGTGTGTGAATGAAAAAGGTTATGTTTTTGTTTATTGTTTTGTTGTGTAGTGGTTTAGTGTCCTCGCAGCCGGCATGTGTGGGTGAAGGAGATTCCTATGCTGTTGTGCCGGATCATCTCGATTGTTGTGCGGGTTTGACTGGTATTGGATGTGATGAACCGGACCAGTTTGGTGTTTGCCCTACGAATCCTTGTGCAGACGCGATGTACTGCACCTACTGCGGTAACGGCATATGCGGTCTGGGAGAGAATAAATGCAACTGCCCGGATGATTGCCTGGGAACGCCTGCGCCAGAGTTCGCATCCCTTACTGTGTTGCTGGCAGCTCTATTAACAACCCCAGCAATAGCCTACATAGCATACAAGAGAAAACACTGAAAAAAAACTCTAGTTCCTATTTTTTTATTATTTTTTATCTAGCCGCTTAGTTTATCCAGTATTTCTATCGCCTGTTGTAGTGTGTCGTCGCCTATTTCAGTTATTTCTTTTTTGAAGTGGTTTTTGAATTCATTTATTACTTCTTTGTAGTCTTCGCTTACCTGTAGTGGGATGGATTGCCTCTCCCATCTGCCTAACCTTGTATGCTCTATTTCAGGTATAACTATCCCGTCTATCATGTTTACTGCGGGTTTGATTCGTTGCTTAAGCATATAAGCGTCTCTTCATCTGCAGCCCAGTTAATCATCAAGTCAGCGTACCTAGCTAACAGTATCCCGTTTCTTATCGCGTTGTTTTCGTAGAAGTCTGGGTTTTTTCCCTGGAAACTGAATGATGTCGGCTTTCTTCTTCTTCACCAACACGATTCCCATAGCTAACTTCTAGGTTTAGTTCCATGTCCTGTGTTTTTTTCTTGAGTTTCAATAACACGATTCCGCATTTGCTTTCGTTTAAGTGTGTTTCAGAGGGGAAGAGGGTGTTGATTTTCATAATCTCTCCCGTTGCTTCATTTGCTTCAGGGGATCCGTATACCCTCTCTATTGTGAAACCAGGTGAATCCAGCTCCAGTATCAGGTTGAATACACGGGGTGTGACCATGTACTCGAATTAATCGTCCATCCTTGACTTGAATTCCCGAGACGAGTGTACTGAGTAATAGTTCGCCCCCCTTATCTTGGTTATGTATTCGATTAGTTCGGTGTTAAAATCTACTCCGACGCCTATGAACGTAGAGTATACCTTTTTTCCTGCGTTTTGTTCGGTTGATTCCAGGAGATCTTGCGATCTTGTTGATCCCAGGTTTAGCATGGCATCTGTTAGAAATATTATCCTGTTCTCGTATTCCTGCTCGTTGAATTCTGGATATTGATCAAATAAGCTTGTTGCTTTAGCATATCCGCGTTCAAGATTTGTTCCACCATCTGGGGAAATATCCAGTATCTCTCTTTTGAGTGCGTCCATATCTATTTCTTTTACGGAAGTGATTTTTTTGAAGTCTTCTTTTATTCCTGAATTGAGTCCTATTGACAGATAGTATTGTTTTTCTTGTGATAGTGGGTCTTTTGAGATGGCGTACGTGTATGTTGGACAGAATAGTTTATTGCATTCCTCATTCCCTTCTTTCTGGAAGTAGTATTCATAGAATAGGCCTTCATAGGTCATGTCTGTGGGTAGTGGGAGACAGTCTTGTATGATGTTTTCCCTGAAGTTGCCTATGCCTTTCGCGCCACCTGTGCTGTATCCCAGGTTGCTGCTGGTGCTGTAGGATGGAGTGTATGAACCGCCTGAGCCCATCTTGAATATTCCCATCTGCTAGAATACCAGACCAGATAGTAACAGTATAACCACAACAGGTGCTAATGTAAGCATTAATTTCAGGGTGTTTTCCATCTCCACCAATACTTTATTGGTATAACACACAATATAAACTTTTCGTTTGGAGGATGTTTTGCTGGTGGCTATCCCATCAACCCACACCACCCACCTACCAGCTATACAAGAATAAGCAATAATCCTTCCCTTTTTCCTCCCTCTCTCATCCTTGTCTCTCTGCTTTTGTTCTACATTTCTTTCAGTTTCTCGTAGAATTCCTGGTTTTCACGGATGTCTTTCTTGACGTATTCTTTTATATCCTCCCATTCAGCTAGTATTACGGGACGATTGATTCCCATCATTTTCACGGCTTTCATTTTATATGGTTTGCTATCCAAGTGGTTGATTCCTTAATAGTGTATCTTTGGCTTGTTATCCGGTATATGAGGTCGTATATTGTCTGGTCCTTTGCGGTTATTTTCTTGTGATATAAATTAAGTAGTGTTTTTGTGGCTTCGATTGCTGTTCTTTTGTTTCCGTCAATGAAGGGGTGTTTTGTTGTTATCTCGGTTAGCATGGTAGCTGCTTTTTGGTTGTCTCCTCTTGTTTTTGAGACCACATATACTATGTATTCAAGTGTTGCCTCGTCTCTAAGTGCTCCATCTTCGAATTGTTTGTTTATCTGGATCATGCTTTCTTTTGTGAGGCTATCTGGTTTTATTTTCAATTTAATAGATTACTAAATTTATATTTAGTTATGTAACTTATGTTTTAAATAATAAAAATAGTAAATTATTTAATTTTCTCCCATCCAGTTCCAAAGGTCCCATACCCTGATCTATTTCCACCAACACTCTAAGGGTTTTGTGAGAATTTTTTACAAGATAATACCAGTATAGTATGGTTCAAACGATATAATGGAATACAAGCTATCATCAGAGTATAAGCCGGCTGGAAGCCAGCCTAAGGCGATAGATAAGCTGGTCAGGGGATTAAAAGATAATCTAAGATACCAGACGCTTTTGGGGGTGACGGGTTCGGGTAAAACCTACACGATGGCGAACGTCATCGCTAAAGTAGGTAAACCCACGCTGGTCATGGCACCCAACAAAACACTAGCAGCGCAGTTATACAGTGAGTTCAGGCAGCTTTTCCCGCATAACGCGGTTGAATACTTCGTAAGCTACTACGACTACTACCAGCCTGAAGCATACCTTCCCGCAACAGACACGTACATAGAGAAAGACGCGGACATAAACCTTGAAATCGAGAAGCTAAGGCACAGGACTACATCAAGCCTTCTGGCTAGAGATGATGTTATCACGGTAGCAACAGTTTCTGCGATATACGGGCTGGGAAGCCCGCAGGAATACATGAAAGCCAGCCTACAGATCAAGCTCGGAGGGGTAAACACAAGAGATAACCTGATTAAGTCACTTATTGACATGCACTATGAGAGAACAAACATTCAACCAACTGAGGGACAGATCAGGGTCCGCGGAGCACAGATAGACATACACCCCTACTACAGCAGACACATTATCAGGGTTAAAGCAGATGAGATAGTGGAAGAAATAAAAAGCATTGATAAACTAACAGGTGAAACACATGAGAAACTGGATTCGATTCGGGTGTTCCCGGCAGTTCACTACATAATATCCGAGGAGAGGAAGAACAAGGCCCTTGACTTGATCAGGGAGGAGCTTAGGGAGAGGGTGGTTGAACTCGAAAACGAGGATAAATTACTTGAAGCTAACAGGATTAAACAGAAAACAGGATACGATATGGAGTTGATTTCTGAGTTGGGTTACTGTAAGGGCATTGAGAACTACAGCCGTCATCTTGAGGGAAGGAAAGCGGGCATGCCACCCTACACGCTGCTCGACTTCTACCCTGATAACTGGCTTTGCTTCATCGACGAGTCACATATCTCGATTCCACAGATTAGGGGGATGTACGCAGGAGACCGAAGCAGGAAGGAAACATTAGTAGATTACGGTTTCAGGCTGCCTTCAGCCATGGATAATCGGCCGCTGAACTTCGATGAGTTCACGCAAAAACTCAACCAGGTGATTTATGTATCAGCCACACCCGGCGGGTACGAGAGGGGGAGATCAAGCCAGATAGTTGAGCAGCTGATCAGGCCCACAGGGTTGATAGACCCGGTTGTTGAGGTTAAGCCTGCAAGCGGGCAGGTAAATGATTTTATGGGGGAGCTGAAGAGGGTTACAGAAAAAAAGGAGAGGGTGCTGGTGACGACACTGACCAAGAGGATGAGCGAGGACCTGGCGGATTACCTGCAGAAGAAGGGTTTCAGGGTTAAATACCTGCACAGCGAGATAGACACCCTTGAGAGAATCGACATCCTGGCCGAGCTCAGGGAGGGTGTGATTGAGGTTATTGTTGGTGTGAACCTGCTGCGTGAGGGTCTTGATCTGCCGGAGGTGAGCCTGGTTGCTATAATGGACGCTGACCAGCTGGGTTTTCTCAGGTCAGAAACGAGCCTGATACAGATAATCGGGCGGTGCAGCCGCAATGTTAATGGAAAAGTCATACTATATGCTGACAGGATGACGGACGCTATGCAGGCTGCGCTCAATGAAACAAGCCGGCGTAGAAGGATTCAGTTCGAATACAACAGAAAGCATGACATCAAGCCCAGGACTATAGAGAAACGGATTCATGAAAGGATTATTGAGCAGGAGAAAACAAGGGGGGTTAGGGAGGAGGTGGAGTTGGATATGCCTGCTGATGAAATCAAAAGGCTTATGGAGGATGCTGCTTTGAGGATGGATTTCGAGCAGGCGATTTATTTCAGAGACCTTCTGAAAGCGAAAAAAGATGGGAGTTAAGGAGATACACATTAAGGGAGCCCGTGAACATAACCTTAAAAACATTGAGGTAAGGATTCCCAGGGACAGGCTTGTTGTGATAACCGGGCTGTCTGGAAGCGGTAAATCATCTCTCGCATTCGATACCATATACGCTGAGGGACAGAGACGATATGTTGAATCACTATCAGCTTATGCCCGGCAGTTTCTTGAGCTGATGGAGAAACCGGATGTGGACTACATAGAGGGACTGTCTCCCGCGGTCAGCATCGAACAGAAGACTACAAGCAAGAACCCAAGAAGCACGGTCGGGACAACGACTGAAGTGTATGATTATCTGAGGCTTCTTTATGCCAGGTGCGGCACACCCCACTGTCCCATATGCGGTAAAGAGATAAAAATACAGTCCAGGACCCAGATAACAGAGCAGATACTGTCTCTTAAGACTGAAAGGGTTGAGATCTGTGCCCCGGTTGTCAGGGACAGGAAGGGGGAATACCACACCCAGTTGAAGGATTACTTTAGGGACGGTTATGCGCAGGCATTCGTTGACGGTGAACGGGTTGATCTTGAAAATGAGATACGGCTTGAGAAATACGTGAAACACAACATAAGCCTGGTTATTGATGAGGTGGGGCTTGGACAAGAAAACAGGCAGCGCATACTGGAGGATGTGGAGTCTGCTTTAGAGCTCAGTGGTGGGCTTGTTGAGCTACGATACGGTAATGAAAAAATCATTTTCTCACAAAAGCTGGGCTGCCCCGACTGCCAGGTGAATATGGAGGAACTGGAGCCGAGGATGTTCAGCTTCAACAGCCCCCACGGCGCATGCCCCATATGCCATGGGCTGGGGGAGCAGCTTGAACTCGATCCCGAGCTCATCATACCGGACCCAAACAAAACCGTAGACGAGGGAGCTGTTGCTGTATGGGGGAAGACCATCGACACATACTATCGGCGGATGTTCAAGACCGTGGCAGGCAAGATGGGAATAGATATTACGAAACCTGTTGGGAGCTGGAGCAGTGATGAATTAAACATCCTCCTTCATGGAGCTGGACAACGCAGCTTCCATTTCAAGCATATTGCAAGAGACGGAGTCGGCAGATGGGAGTATCAGGGGGCCTGGGAGGGGGTTATACCGAATCTAAAAAGGAGATATCGGGAAACAAAAAGCGAGAACATGAGGGAGTGGATACAGAAATTCATGAGCACAAACCCTTGCACAGCATGCGCTGGTAAAAGACTTAGGCCTGAGGTCCTGGCCGTAACAGTTGATGATAAAAACATTGCTGACGTTACATCCTTGTCAATAGAACAAGCCAGCATCTTCTTTAGCAACCTGAAGCTTTCAGCCGAGAAAAAAGAGATAGGTAAACAGGTGCTTAAGGAAATAAACACGCGCCTGTTGTTTCTGATTAATGTCGGATTGGATTACCTGAGCCTGGACCGTAAAACATCAACTCTTTCCGGCGGTGAGGGTCAGAGAATAAGGCTTGCCACCCAAATCGGAAGCCAGCTCGTCGGAGTGCTTTATGTGCTCGATGAACCATCTATCGGATTGCACCAGAAAGACAACATCAAACTGCTTGAAACCCTTATGAATTTAAGGGACTTAGGCAATACCGTATTGATTGTGGAACATGACCTGCAGACTATTATGTCAGCAGACCATATCATCGACCTTGGACCCGGCGCAGGGGTTGAGGGAGGATACCTGGTCGCATCCAGCTCACCTGAGCAGTTGATGGCTAACAAGAAATCCCTGACAGGTAAATACCTTACAGGAGAGTTGAAAATCGATGTCCCGGATGAGAGAAGATCTGGTAACGGAGAGAATATAGTGGTTTACGGAGCTAGAGAGCATAACCTGAAAAATATTGATGTATCATTCCCACTCAACAAATTTATTTGTGTGACGGGGGTATCTGGTTCGGGGAAAAGCACCTTAATCAATGATACACTGGCTAGGGCCCTTATGAAGCATATCTATAAAAGCAGGGATAGGCCTGGATTGCACGAGAAAATTGAGGGGCTTGAGCTGCTGGATAAGGTGGTGTTAATCGACCAGTCCCCAATCGGGAGAACCCCGAGAAGCAATCCAGCAACATACACAAAGGTCCTCACACCTATAAGAGAGCTTTTCGCTCAGCTGCATGAATCAAGGCTTAGGGGGTACAGCAAGGGCAGGTTCAGCTTTAATGTTGCGGAAGGAAGATGTGATAAATGCGCAGGTGATGGGATAATAAAGGTTGAGATGAATTTTCTGCCGGATGTCTACATCACATGCAGTGAATGCCATGGCAGAAGATATAATCCGGAAACCCTGGAGGTAAGATACAAGGGCAGGAACATAGCCGACGTACTGGATATGAGCGTTGACGAGGCAGCTGATTTTTTCAAAAACATCCCAAGGATTAATCGAAGGCTATCCCTTTTATCTGATGTCGGGCTGGGATACATTAAGCTGGGCCAGCCGGCGACAACGCTTTCGGGCGGTGAAGCGCAGAGAGTGAAGCTGACACTTGAACTCTCCAAGATAAGCACCGGGAAAACAATGTATCTGCTCGATGAACCAACCACAGGACTGCATGCACATGACGTGAAGAAACTGCTTCAGGTACTAAATAAGCTAGTGGATAAGGGGAACACTATCGTAGTAATAGAGCACAATCTTGATGTGATTAAGGCAGCTGATCACTTAATCGATCTAGGACCTAATGGAGGGGACAGGGGAGGTTCTATTGTGGCAGAAGGCACTCCCGAGGCGGTATCTGCGGTCGCTGAAAGCTTTACCGGCAGTTACCTGAAAGAGATATTAAATAAATGATGATAGAACAGCTCATAGGGGATATTAATGCAGCGCCCAGGAAGGCGGGCGTCTACTTATTCAAAGACGCGGCTGATAGAATACTGTACATCGGTAAGGCGGATAATCTGGCAGATAGACTTAAAAGTTACCTGTCACCGGCTGACGCGAAGACATCCCGGCTTGTTAAGGCAGCCTCATCTGTTGAAACAATATTGACGGCTAACGCCCATGAGGCCTTGATTCTTGAAGACGCTCTCGTGAAACAGAACCAGCCCAGATATAACGTGAGACTACGTGACGATAAAAACTACCCATACATTAAGGTGGCTGTGGGGGAGAGATATCCTTACCTGGAGGTTGTAAGGAGGATTACATTAGACGGTTCAAGGTATTTCGGGCCATACACTGATGTGCGCCACGTCAGGAAAACAATGAATCTCGTATCCGAGCTTTTCGGGATAAGGCAATGCAAGTACATGCTTTCCGAAATGGAAAGACCCTGCCTTAAATATGATGTGGGCAGGTGCTGCGCCCCTCATCTCATCACCTCCGAGGCTGAGTACAGGAAAAGAGTTGAGCAGGCTGTTTCCTTCCTGTCCGGGGATTATAAAAGGTTGTCAAGGAAACTGATGGGGGAGATAAAAAACAAAAGCAAGATATTGGATTTTGAGGAGGCTGCCAGATTAAAGAAAACAGTTGATGTGCTGGATTCACTCTCGGTCAGGCAGAATATCGATTCAGCTAAGCTTGTGGACATGGACGTGTTAGGTTACGCTACGGTTGATGGGAGGGCTAATATCTGCCAGTTGAAGATACGCAAACACAGGGTTGTTGCAGTATTACAGCACCCCTTGACCGGTGTTTACGCTGATAGCGAAGCTCAGGCGGTTAAGGCATTCATCAAACAACATTATGTTACAGAAGATATCACCCCCAAACTCATTGTTTCTTCTGTTGTCCCCGGTGACAGGAGTTTATTACAAGAGAATCTATCGAAATTGAAGAAGGTTAAGGTCTTGATTGTTAAATCCATGAGGGGATCTAAGCGCAGGCTTACTGAGTTGGCTTTGGAGAACAGCATCCACCACCTAAAGCAGGAGAAACTCAGGGGGGAAAGAGTTAACGGGGTTGATGCACTTAGAAAAGCTCTTAAATTGGATGGGATACCTGAAAGGATTGAGGGATATGATATCAGCAACCTGGGGGATAAATTCGTTGTGGGTTCAATGGTTGTTTTCACTGACGGAGCAGCTGATAAAAAAGAATATAGGCGGTTTCGTATCAGATCAGGGGTACAGGATGACCCAGCTAATCTGGCTGAGATGCTTTCAAGGCGCTTTGGGCATGTTGAGTGGGGGTTTCCTGACCTTGTTTTGTTGGATGGGGGGAGAGCTCAGTTGAACGCAGGCAGGAAAGAGGTCCCGGAGGATATCCCGGTCATCTCTCTGGCTAAAAGGCTGGAGGAGATCTATCTCGTGGGCGTGGATAATCCGCTTAGTCTGCCCGCAGATCACCCGGGTCGTCTGCTCCTGGCCGAGGTCCGCGATGAAGCACACCGGTTCGCTAAAAAATATCATACACTGAAAAGAAAAAAAGAGTTCATAGAGGATAACATCGAGAGATAGGAGGGTATGGAATGGAGATCAGTGTGAGTAGGGTGGAATGCTTATTGAGGGAATTGACCGAGGCCATATAATGGTTGGTTGTAGTGCCTAACTCTTAAATAAACCGTTTTTGAAGCTAATAAAATAAATAGAAATAATCGATGTCTTACAGGTGACACACCCTTTTTGGGGGGAACCCACTTAATTGATCACATCAAAGAGCTCACCTAACCTAAACCATTTTCTTCATTAAATAATTCAATTCCTTGACAGAC
>NJEG01000039.1 GCA_002254565.1 Candidatus Altarchaeales archaeon ex4484_2
CCAAAAAATAATATTCAAATACGGGATAAACCTCATCAACCTCAGCGGATTCGGCAAACTAAGCATGATAACCCACAAACTAGAGGAAGGCAGAGCCGTATTCAACCTAGAAGAAAGCATAGCCGCTACACTCAAAATAGAAGACCACACCTGCCACTACATGCGAGGACTGCTAGCAGGATTCACTCAAGAAACCACCAAAAAAGAACTGGAATGCATAGAAGAGAAATGCATGAGCATGGGAGCAAAAACATGCCAGTTCCTAATCAAACCAAGAAACGAATTCAACCCAACATCAGAGCTAACAAAAAAACAACTCCGGCTATAGAAACTCCACTGATTCTTTAAAACCAAAAACAGAAATATTATACGCTAAATTTTAAAAAAATGGTTGACGAACTAGAGGAGCTCAAAAAGAAACGAGTGGAGGAACTGCAGAAGAAAATGGAATACCCAAGTAAACCAATAATAGTAGACGACACAACACTACCCCAGGTGATACAAAAATACCCTAAAGTAGTGGTAGACTGCTGGGCTGCATGGTGCATGCCCTGCAAGATGATAGAGCCCGCAGTAGAGGAACTAGCCCAAGAACAGCAAGGAGAAATAGTATACGGGAAACTTAACATAGACCAAAACCGGCAGACCGCACAAAAATACCGGATAATGAGCATACCCGCCCTCCTACTATTCAAAAACGGACAACAAGTGGATATGATAATAGGAGCGATGCCCAAACCAATGCTCCAACAAAAAATACAAGAGAAACTATGAACCCCCAAGAAATAAAAAAAGCACAAAAAACCCTGCAACTACCGGAAGAAACCACACCCGCCGAAATAAAAAAACAATACCACAAGCTAACAAAAAAACACCACCCCGACCAGGGAAACAAAAACCAAAAAAGAATGCAGGAAATAAACCAAGCCTACCAGACACTACAGGAATACATCCAAAACTACCTCATAAACCTCAACCCACAAGAAACCAAAACAACCCACCAAAAACACATGGAAAGCTTCACCCACGACTGGATGTGGACCCCCGGAAAAAAACAAAAAAAATGAGGCGAAAACAAAGATACAACCAGAAACTAGCTGAACTAGAAGACCGGATAGAATTCATCACCGCAAACCTAGGCACCAAAAAAACATTCCAACAAAACCGACTCCACAGCAAAGGCATATACAAGGAATACCAGGAGCTGGTGGAATCCATAACCGACCTCGCAGCCATGACAGCCAAAGACCAGAACAAAATAGTAGAAGACGACTACAGCAACCTAGACAAGCTAGCCACCACACTACACCTAAACACAGAACACACCATCCAACTAAAAAAAGCCAACGGACTAAGAAACATACTAGTCCACGAATACAACGGCATAATTTAACCAAGAACCCTACGATAGCATAAAAGAAACCCTACCCCACCTAGCGAAACTCAGCCAGGAAATGCGAAAATGGTTGAAGAAAAAGAAATAAAAAAAGACCTCAAGGAACTGAAAAAACACGCCCTAGCCATACTACAGTACGGGAGCACAGTAGACCAAACCAGCCACCAGAAATCAGACACAGACATATGCATCATAGCAGGAAAAAAAGACATCAAAGAACTATTCAACCAACTACTACAAAACAAGGCAACCCAAAAATACGACATCAAAATATTCGAACAACTCCCACTCAAAATAAAGGCAAGCGTGATAGAAAACCACAAAACCCTCTGGGCCAGAGACGACACAGAACTAACCCTCTACCTGCACAGATACCAGCGGATATGGAGCGACCAAAAACAAAGCCTCAAAAAACTAGGGATAGAAATATACGCCTGAAAAAAACACTTAATTCTTAAACAACAAAAACCAAATAAGTAAAAAAGTAAGAAAATTTTACTAAAAATGAACGTGGAACTAACCAGAATATCAGGTAAAGGACAGCTAGTAATACCCCAAGAAATCCGGAAACAACTGAAAATAAAAAAAGGAACACGATTCGCAGTATACGGCCAAGACGACACAGTAATACTAAAAAAAATACAACTACCCACCCTAGAAGACTTCAACCAACTAACAAGAAAAACATCCGAGATAGCTAGAAAAAAAGGCATAACAAAAAAAGACATAGATAAGGCGATACAAGAAACAAAATGATAATAGCCGAAGTAAGCATAACGCCCCTGGGAACACAAAACCCCTCAGTAAGCAGGTACGTAAAGAAAGCCGCAAAAACGCTAAAAGAAACAGGACTGCACACTGAAGCCGGAGCTATGGGCACCATCATAGAAGCCGAAACCCTAGACGAAATACTTGCGGCAGCCCAAAAAGCCCACCAGGCAGTAATAGACGAAGGAGCTCAACGAATAGTGACCGAAATAAAAATAGACCACAGACTAGATAAAAACGCAACAATAAAAACAAAAAAACAAAAAATAAACTAAACCCCCACAAAATAGCCCTGACATACTAACAATATGAAAAACAAAAAAAAGATTCTAACAGCATACGAGAACAACAAAATAACACTCAGAGAAACATCCCAACCACCAGGTCTCAACTACTGGGAAACCCAAGACCTTCTAGCAGAAAACAACATACCAATAACCAAACAAACAACAAAAGAAACCAAAGAAAAAAAAAGAGAAACAAAAAAAGACATCTACTAGATGTTGTAGGCGTCCTCAGCCCTCAATACCTTAATACCAACACCCTCAACAAACCGGATCGGGTGCACGTCCTCACTATGCGCAGTAGCTCTCATCTTCCTGATAATCAAACTACGACCTGCCTCAGTGCCAATACTAATATAATACAAGATAATCACGCCATCAACCACATAAGACTCAATACCATGAGCAGAGATAGCCTCACCCTGCTCCGCCATCTCCGTAATCAACAAAGTAGTCAAACCCTCCATCTTAAGCCGATAATTCATCGCCAACAACGTCTCACGAAGACTCTGCTTGAAATCACTATTAGACTCCTTCAACAAGAAATCCAAAGCAGGAAGTGAATCAATGACCACACGCTGAGCATCAATACGCTTAGCCTTACTCACAATAATCTCCAACAACATCTCCATATTAAACTCATCAGGCAACAAACTAATGCTCCCAGGAATCTGAGCAAACTGAGCGCTCTGATAACTCATCTTCTCCTTCTTCGGCTTCAAACCCATCCGCGACAAACTAGCATCAATAATAATCAGCTTACCCTCATCCTCAAGCTTCTGCAAATCAAAACCAAACTGCATCATATCCTGCTTCATCTCCCGCGGATCCTGCTCCAAACTCACCAGAATACCATTCTCGCCGAACTCCTTGATTCCGTTAGCAATAAACTGAATCCCCAAAGTAGACTTACCAGTACCACAGGTACCGGAAACCAAAATACTCCTGCTGCGGGGGAAACCCCCATTAAGCAAACCATCCAAACCCGAAATACCGCTAGGACATCTATTCCCTGAATCAACCATTTTATCCCCTCAAAAAAAACCACATACAATATTAAAGAATATGTCTAGGCTGGTATAAATATCCAAAGAAAAAAAAGGATACTTATCCCTAAAAACCCAAATAAAAAAAAACAATGACCAAAGAAATAGGACAAGTCATAGGAGCCACCAGCCTGCGAGGATACAGGTTCGTCATAAAAAAAGACATGGAAGAACACGTCAAAAGAGACGAGTTCGTCACCGTCAAAGAATCAGTTACCGGGAACCAGATACTGGGGGTGATAAAAGACATCACCATAAGCAACGAACTACTCCCAGATGAATTCGGGCGAGACCTGCGGCTGGGAGACATAATACTATCCGAGGGGGAATACCCCGTGCCCACAGTCAAAATACTAGGATACGAGAAAAACAACAGCCTGGAAATGCCAAGACACGGCATAACACCCGGCAGCACAGTGCACCTAGCCGAAGATGAGCTTTTGAAAAAAATACTCCAACAAAAAGAACAACAATCAGCGAACATGGGCACAATAGCCACAAGAGAATCCGTCCCAGTGCACGTCAACATCAACGAGCTGGTCAGCAAACACTGCGCAGTGCTAGCCATGACAGGAGCAGGGAAAAGCTACACCACCGGCGTGCTAATAGAAGAAATCATGAACAAAAACGGCTCAATCGTAGTATTCGACCCCCACGGAGAATACCGGAACATCAAACTAGAAAACTCAGAGGTCAAGGTATACTCAACCGAAGACCACAACAAAATACGGATAAACGTAAGCTCCCTCACCACCATAGACTTCATGAACCTCATGCCCGACATAACAGAAACCCAAAGAGACCTCCTGGAGGAAGTAATAAACCTCTCCGAGAAATTCTACGACAGCTACGACCTAGAAACCATACAATCCATACTCGGCATGCTATACGACCTAAAGAAAATCAAGAAAAAAGAGAAAGAAAACATCTTCCCAGCTGAAATACTCGAAAGCATGAGCAAAAAAGTAGGCATCACCACCATCGGAGCGCTGATGAGAAGAATCACCAGACTAAACAGGATGAAACTATTCGAGATGGAAGGAACCAGCATCAACGAAATAGTCAAACGAAACCAGCTCACCATCATAGACCTCTCAGACGCAGACGAACGAATAAGCGAAGCCATAGTATCAGCCATAAGCAGGAAAATATTCTCCGGAAGGAAGAAATACATGAAATACGGTGAAGGAATAAGAACACCAACACTCCTCATCATAGAAGAAGCCCACAACTTCGCCCCCAGGGGGATGGAAGAAAGAACCATAGTATCCCGCTCCATACTCAAAAGAATAGCCCGGGAGGGCAGGAAATTCGGGACAGGACTATGCATTGTAAGCCAGAGACCCAACAAACTAGACAGCGACGTGCTCTCCCAATGCAACACCCAAATCATACTCAAAATAGTAAATCCATCCGACCAGGAATACATACGACAATCAGTGGAAACAGTAACAGAAGACATAGTAAGAGACCTACCCTCCCTCGGGAGAGGGGAGGCAATAGTAACCGGCTCAGCAGTAAACCTATCCGTGCCCCTCAGAATAAGACAACGGAAAACAGAACCCGGAGGGGAAGACATAAACATCGTAGAGGAATGGAATAAATGACCGAAATAATCTATGCGGGACTAGTAGACAACTCCACCCTGGACTACCCAAAAAAAATAACGGCCGTAGTATACCTGTGCGGGTGCCCCTACAGGTGCCCATGGTGCCAGAACAAAGACCTCCTCACCATGAACTCACCAAACTGCCGGAAAACAGACACCAAAGAAATAATAAAAGAACTACAGGAAAACTACCTCATAGAGGCCGTATGCGTAACAGGCGGAGAGCCGCTAATGCAGGAGGAAACACTAGAACTCCTAAAAGAAATAAAAAAAGAAACCAAGCTGTTGCTCAAAATAGACAGCAACTGCTACTACCCCAAAAGACTCATGAAAGCACTACCCTACCTGGACTACTTCACCACAGACGTAAAAGCACCCCTGGACCAAAGATACGGTAAAGTAGCAGGCCTCCCTGAGCAGTGGGAGGAAATAGTGGCCAAAGTCAAGGAAAGCCATGAAATCCTTAAAAAATGGGACAACCCCAAAGAGGCGAGGACAACGATAATACCCGGGCTTCTGGAGACAAAAGAAGAAATCAGGGAAACAGCCGGGATCGTAAAAGAAGTCGGCTTCACAGAATACACCATACAACAATTCAGGCCTGAAAACACCCTAGACCCAAGCTACGAGAAAAAACAAAGCCCCCCACGGGAGCTGATGGCCGAGCTCGCCAGGGAAGCGAAAAAGAAGCTCCCCAACACAAGAGTCCAGATAGTAACCCTCGAGGGAGGATTCGAGGAGATAAAAAATAAATAATCATGTACGTAACCCACCCGCTCATAAAGGAAGAATCCATCAGGTTAAGGAGATACCAGGAGGCTGTGGTCGCAAGGGCCATTGAAGGAAACACTATGGTGGTACTGCCCACAGGCCTGGGGAAGACCATCATAGCCGCTATGATAGCAGCCCATAGACTATACACCCACCCAGACTCAAAAATACTATTTCTCGCGCCAACCAGGCCGCTGGCGGTGCAACACAAAAACACATTCGACCATATCCTCAAAATAAAGAAGTCGGTTGTTTTAACAGGAAGGGATCCGATAAAAAAGAGAGCTGACCTATTCAGGGAGAACAGGATGATATTCGCCACACCCCAGACCATAGAAAACGACATCATGCGGGGTATGGACTTATCTAACGTCTCACTTATCATATTCGACGAATGCCACAGGAGCGTGGGAAACTACAGCTACGTGCACATAGCAGAAGAATACACAAAAAAAGCCAGGAACCCGCTGATTACAGGACTAACAGCCTCACCAAGCAGCGACAGGGAAACAATAAAGCAGGTCTCCCAGAACCTCCACATACAACAAATCGAGGCCAAAACCGAACACGACCGGGACGTAAAGGAATACATCAAGCAGATAGAGACCAAATGGATTAAGGTCGAACTACCCCCCAACTTCCAGGAAATCAAGAAACACATAGAAAACCTGTTAAGGGATGAGCTAAGGGAGCTCAAAAAGAGAGGATACCTCAAGAGCGCGCAACTGACCAGGATAAACAAAAAGAAACTGCTGGGGATACAATCCGAGATACGCAAGGAAATAACCCAGGGAATCGACTCCTACCAGGAAGCCTCTATCACAGCAGCAGCCATAAAAATAAACCACGCCCTCGAGCTTCTGGAGACGCAGGGAATACACGCGCTAGACCTCTACCTGCAGAGGATGGGTAAACAAAAAAGCAAGGCAATAAAGAAACTATACGCTGACGTCCGGATGAAACACCTCATCAAGAGAACCCATGAGCTCAGAAGCCAGGGAATAGACCACCCCAAGCTGGGAGAGCTAACCAGTCTTGTTAAGGAATACCGGGACAGGAAGGTCCTGGTGTTCACGCAATACCGGGACACAGTAGACTGGATAATAGAGAAACTAAACGAGAACGACATACTAGCTCATGAATTCATAGGCCAAGCCCCCAGAGGCATGAAGAAGGGGATGAGCCAGAAGAAACAAATAGAGACAATCAAGAAATTCCGGCAGGGAGCGTACACCGCCCTCGTAGCGACCTCGGTGGCTGAAGAAGGCATAGACATACCAAAGGTTGATCTGGTGGTATTTTATGAGCCAGTGCCCTCAGAGATCAGATCAATCCAGAGACGGGGCAGGACCGGGAGAACCGCCGCAGGGAAGGTGGTGGTGTTGATGGCCAAGGGCACCAGAGACGAAGGCTACTACTGGGCGGCAGTCCACAAGGAACGGAAGATGCGCAAGCTGGTGCGGGAGATGGGCGACACCATAGCGCCAGAGATAGACGAGAACCAGAGAATGCTGTCAGAGTTCGTGTTCGAGAAAGTCAGCAAAAAAGAAACCAGAAAAAAAGCGAAGGATGCGGAGGTGAAAATCTACCTCGACGTCAGGGAAAGAAACACCAGAATACTAACTGAGCTGAAAGAGAAAACAAAAATAGACCTGAAACAACTGCCTGTAGGAGACTATATACTAAGCGACCGCATAGCGGTGGAAAGGAAGACACAGGAAGACTTTCTTTCATCAATAGTAGACAACCGCCTGTTCCCGCAAGCAAGAGAGTTATCAGAAAACTTCGACATACCACTGCTCATCATCGAGGGGAGCCAAGACCTCTACACCCTCAGGAACATACACCCCAACGCCTTGAGGGCGGCAATAGCATCCCTCGCCATAGACCTCGGGATAGCGGTAATATACACGAGAAACGAAAAAGACACCGCAGAATACCTCTACCAGATAGCCAAAAGAGAGCAGATAGACGAGGGACGGGGGATAAGACTGAGGGGAAGCAGGAAACCACTGCTCCTAAGGGAGAGGCAGAGGTATGTTATCGAGTCACTACCCAATGTCTCCTCAGTACTCGCCAAAAGATTATTAGATGAATTCCAGACCGTCGAGGAAATCATGAAAGCCCCAGAGGATGAACTAAGAAAGGTGGAGGGCATAGGAGAAAAGAAGGCAAAAGAAATAAGGAAGGTGCTCAAGGCAGGATACGGGAAGAAATAAGGTGTTTTTAAATACATAATCCTCTATAGTATATGGTTAACGGCCACAGCGGATAGGAAACACCCGTTCCCATCCCGAACACGGAAGTTAAGCTGTCCAGCGATCCAGGCGGTACTGCTTAATAAGTGGGAAGCCTGGGACGCTGTTAACCCTCTGATCCTAAATCTCTTCTCTAAAATGGATAATCCACCAACACACCCCCGCATTAAATCCCTTAAAGAAAGGAGTCTGCTTGTTCAAGGTCTCAGGGAGGGTATTGTCGCAGAAGCCGGGCTTATAGCCCACGGACGAGGTGAAGCATTCGACTACCTGCTGGGAGAAAAAACCACACCAGAAGCGGTGAAGGCTGTGAAGGCAGCCGTATATGCACTACAGCGGGCCAGCAACCCCGTCATCTCAGTCAACGGCAACAGCACAGCCCTCCAAGCAAGAGAAATCGTTGAACTATCCAACACCCTGGATGCTAAAATAGAAGTCAACCTCTTTCACAAGAGCCAGGAGAGAGAAGAGAAAATAAAACAGAAACTGCTTCAGCAGGGAGCAGATAAAGTATACGGTGTGGGAGAGGACGCAAGCGAGAGGATACCTGATCTCGAATCCAACAGAGGGAAAGTAGACCCCCGGGGAATAGGCTCATCTGATGTGGTGCTGGTGATGCTGGAAGACGGGGACCGCACCGAAGCCCTGAAAGCCCTAGGGAAGAAAGTGATAGCAGTAGACCTCAACCCTCTTTCGAGAACAGCCCAGAAAGCTGATATAACCATAGTAGACAACATAATCCGGGCATTGCCCGAATTGATTAAAGCAGCGGAAAAAAAACAAAAAAAAGAGAAATACAACAACAAAGAAAACCTCAAACAGACCCTAGAAAAGATGAGAGCAGGTATTTAATTTCCAACATACAATCATTTACACACAAAAAAAAACGCAGGGGTGGCTAAGCCCGGTAAGGCGGTCGGCTGCAGACCGACAATTCGGGGGTTCAAATCCCTCCCCCTGCTTTTTTTTTTGCTCAAGCTTTTCTAAAGCTTGATTGCGGGGATGAAATCAACCCCCCTGCTTTTTTTTTTGCTCAAGCTTTTCTAAACCCTGAAAATAAATATGATACTATGCCTCTCACACCATTTCACTTGGGTCCAGCCCTGCTAATCGGGTTGCTTTTATTTAATATATTGCATCTACCTACTTTTCTGGTTGCTAATGTTATCGTCGATTTGAAATCCATTATTATGGTGCTTACAGGACAATATCCCATGCATGGCTTCCTCCACACTTTTATCGGAGGCTCGCTTATAGCAGCCCTCCTGTCGCTTATCATGATCCGATTTGATGATAGAATCCAAAAAATAATGACCCCCTTAAGGCTGAAACAGAATCACTCTCGGAAAAAAATCTGGCTCACCTCCTATGTGGGAGTATACATGCACATAATAATGGACTCATTCCTATACCTTGACATCAAACCATTTTATCCCCTAAAATACAACCCCATCTACTCACTGCTGGGATCATTTGAGGTTTAC
>NJEG01000040.1 GCA_002254565.1 Candidatus Altarchaeales archaeon ex4484_2
CCAACTATAGCAGTGTTTTTTATAGCTTTAATCTATTTTTATTAGGTTTAAAGTTAGGTTATGGATTAAAAAATGGGTTTACGTCCGAGCAGATGCTATAAGTGGGATTCGCCCGCGTACACGAGAACAAGCAATAACCCGCAGGACTCGTTTATTACAGGAATCCCCGGCTCCAAGATCATACACTACAATATGGGGAACCTTAAGGGTGATTTTGAGGTAGAGACCTCTATTGTTGCAAAAGAGAGGATACAGGTCAGGCATAACGCCTTGGAGGCTACCAGAACTGCGGTGAACAGGAGACTCGAGAAGGCCCTAGGCAGGATGGGCTACCACTTCAAGATTAGAGTCTACCCCCATCACGTGATGAGAGAGAATGTCATGGCCACGGGGGCGGGCGCTGACAGGGTTCAAAGCGGCATGCGCGGCTCCTTCGGGAAACCCATTGGGAGAGCGGCTAGAGTGAATAAGGGGCAGGCTGTGTTGAGCATCTACACCAAAAACGAGGAACGGGATCTGAGGATTGTTAAGGAAACCCTGAAGATGGGTGTGAAGAAGCTTCCAGGTAATCTGGAGGTTATTGTCAGGGAGAATGAAGCTTAATGTGGTTGCGAAAATCAGGATCACCCCGGATGGTGTGGACAGCGATCTTGACGCTATCAGAGAGAGACTGGAGGAGCTTGTGGGAGGTTATGGTAAGCTACACAAGAGCGAGATGAAGCCCATCGCCTTCGGCTTGAATTCTATTGAAGCAACTCTTCTCCTGGACGACAGCAAGGGAGGCTTGGAGGAGATAGAATCCAGCCTTAAGGAGATGAGCGAAGTAAGTCAGGTGGATGTGGTGGACATTAACCTGCTCTGAATGAAACGATTTTTTTTTAGGGTATTCAGCTAGTTGGTTTGTTAGCATCATTTTACTCGTAACTGTGGACAAGATCAGATGCTGGATTGCCGTTGCTGTCGTATGTGTATCTGATTATTGTGTTGTTTGTGTTTTTCTCTATCTTCCCTCAGAGAGAGGGATTCACATATATTTAATCAGGGGTTACCTGATATATAACATGGAAGTGGAGTGTGTTTATGAGGGAGGTGTTTTAAGACCTATTAAGAAGAAGAAAATGAGGGAGGAAGATGTGATGGAGTTTAAGGAAGGTGAAAGGGTGAAGATAATTCTAAAGCAGTTTTCTCTTGGAAAGTTGAGGGGGAAATATGGTAAAGGCAGAATGATCACTGGAGAGGTTTTACTGAAAGCTAAAGATGAATTCTATGACAGAAGAACGCATATTCATTGATTCTTCCATATTCTTGAAGTTTTTGATAGATGGTGTTGATGTATTTGAGGGATTGAAGGACTTTACACTACTCACCTCGGATAATGTTGTCGAGGAGGTTATCTATGTCTTGTTGAAGGAGGAGGGTAGGGACTTTATTGAGGAAGATAAGCATTATATGGTATTGAATTTCTTGAGGAAGGACCCTGATTTCGTGAAGAAGGTGAGTGAGGGTATAATAAATGATTTAGATGAGCTTATGTCTGCACTAATGATAAAAATCGTTAAACCCGCTCCCTTGGAGATAATGTTTCAGATTATGAGAATCTCTGGTCTTCTCCCAAATGATGCGTTGATTGCTGCAACCTGCAAGTTTTATGGCATCAAGAAGATAGCATCATTCGATGATGACTTCAAGCGGGTGGACTTTCTGGAGATCCTGAAGCCCTAAGTTCTTCACCCGGTTGCCGGAGTGGTCGTAATAATATCTTGCAACTAAATCGCCGGAGGCGTTCTTGACAACTGAGATTGTACCGTAACAAAAAAAAAGTACTTAAGGATTATTATTTTTTTGTATACTCTTTTAGGAATTGTTTTGTTGTAACAACTTTTATTTTGTTTTTTATTTCTTTTGTGTGGAAGTCTTTATCACCTGTTATGAAGTAGTCTGGCTTGTATTTTAGTACGGTGGCTAGTATTGGTGCGTCTTTTGGGTCGCGGATTATATTTAATGCTTTTTTGTTTTCTTGGGTTTTGATTGTTTTTAGGGTATCGAGTATTTCTTTCACTTTGTGGGTTGATTCGGGAAATTTTCTTTTAACTACTTCATTCACTTCCTTTTTTATGTAGTCGCATGCGGTTAGTTCGATTAATCCGATTATCCCTAGATGTAGGATGGTGTTTTCCATGATTATGTTTGAGTCTATGAAAACACGCAGTCTAGGTGAGGTCGACTTCATTTCTCACTTTCCTCAGTTCTTCTAGGAGTTCTTCTTGTTTGATTCCCTTCTCTTTAGCTTTTTCTTGTAGTTCGGTTAGTGTTGCTAGCAGCTGCAGTCTTCTAACAGCGTCTCTGACGGCTTCACTTCTTGAAGAGCTTGTCTACTTCATGAAGTTGTTTTTTTGTTACCCTGATTTGTATAGTTTCCATCTTTGATCCCCTGCAATTACCATAGTAATTGCATATATTATATGACAACCTTTAAATAAATAAACCAACCCAAAAAAAAATATACGCACAAAACAGAATCAGAAACAAGATTGCCGTTGCTGTCGTAGGTGTAGTTGGCTAGAAATGATCTAAGAATCCGGTCGATGCTGATGTTACCATCACCTAAAGTCAAAAAAAAACCATCCAACAAAATCCCGCCACCGCCAAGACATACGGTGGAAGAATATAGACCTAATGAGCTATTCTCCTGTATCAATATGTTCTTCCCCCCCTCGAGATAAAGCGTGGGATTAACGCAATAAGAACCCTCACCCACAACCCAATCACCCCCCGCAAGAGGCTGCGAGCCCTGACAAAAAACACACTCCTTCCCCTTAAACAATTTTTTATTATGTGAATCCTAATCCCTAAGTGAGTGAGTTACAATGGACGTATCTGTTATCGGAACAGGGTATGTTGGTTTGGTCACCGGCGCGGGGCTGGCTGAGAAAGGGCATAACGTCAGATGCTACGACATCATCAAGGAAAAAATCAAGGACATCGAGAGAGGAGTCTCGCCCATATACGAGAAAGGCCTTGACACCATCATCAAAAGAAACATTGGGGGGAAACTCAACACCAGCATGAACCTGCAGTCAACAATAACAGACACAGAAATCACCTTCATCTGCGTGGGAACACCATCCAACCAAGACGGCAGCATAAACCTGAGATACGTCAAAAACGCCTGCAAAGAAATCGGCTCCATCCTAGAGAAAAAAAAAAGATATCACCTCATTGTGGTGAAAAGTACTGTTGTGCCCGGCACCACCGAAGAAGTAGTAATCCCCCTGCTAGAGGAGTCCTCAGGCAGGAAAGCCTACAGGGATTTTGGTGTGGTGATGAGCCCTGAATTCCTCAGAGAGGGTGTTGCAGTGGAAGACTTCCTTAAACCCGACAGAATAATCATCGGAGCAAACGATAAACGCTCAAGCAACCACCTGCGGGAACTATATAAAGGATTCAACTGCCCTATACTGGGGGTGGACATCAAAACCGCGGAGATGATAAAATATGCATCCAACGCCTTCCTGGCCGTGAAAATATCTTACATCAACGAGATAGGGAATATCTGCAAGGAGCTGGGCGTTGACGTCTATGATGTGGCCAAGGGCATGGCACTGGATCATAGGATATCCAAGCACTTCCTTAACGCCGGCCTGGGTTTTGGGGGCAGCTGCCTGCCCAAGGACGTGAAGGCCTTAATCCACAGAGCAAAAGAAATAAATTACGAGCCCAGGCTCCTGGACGCAGCCATCAAAATCAACGAGAAACAGGCTGCGAGGATGCTGGATATTGCCAGAGAAAAAACAGGCTCCCTCGGAAACAAGAAAGTCGCCATCCTGGGCGCCGCCTTCAAAGCCGGCACAGACGACATCAGGGAAAGCCCAGTGCACCCCCTCATCAAGGGCCTGCTTAGGGAGAAGGCAAGGGTGTCTGTTTATGACCCGCAGGCGAACAATAACCTAAAAGAAATCTTCAAGGAAAAAATCAGTTACATTAATTCAACGGATGACGCCCTAAGGGACGCGGACTTAGCCCTGATTGTGACAGCTTGGGCGGAATTCGAGCTCCTGGATTACTCCCTGATGCGGAAGCCTGTTGCACTCTCACGATATCAGCTCCCTTGAGGACCGAAACAGAAGCAGCAGCCAAGGAACCCTCCAAACGCTCCTCGACAGGTAAATCAAGCAATTCCCCGATGAAAGATTTCCTGGAAACACCCACCAATAAAGGCAAGCCCAGGGACTTGAACTCCCTTAGATGCCTTAGCAGAGACAGGTTATGCTCCAACCTCTTACCAAATCCTATGCCCGGATCCAATACTATATTCTCCCTTTTTATCCCGGAATCTATTGCGAAATCAATCTGTTTCGAGAAAAAACGATACACCTCCTCAACCACCGAATCATAGGAGGGATTACTTTGCATATCTTGGGGGTTTCCCTGCATGTGCATCAACACCACAGGTACCTTCCTGTCAGCTAAAAGCCCGGCCATCCCCTCAGTCCGCAATCCGTATATGTCATTCACCAGGGAAGCACCAGCCTCCAAAGCAGCCTCAGCCACCCCCACCTTGTAGGTGTCGACCGAGACCGGAACATCGAATTTCTTCGACAACTCCGCCACCACAGGAACAACCCGCTCCATCTCCTCCCCCACGGGAACAGGCCTGGAACCCGGCTTGGTGGATTCCCCGCCAACATCAAGCAAGTCCACGCCGGAATCTACCATCCGGGCAGCCCTCTCGAGAACAGTATCCAGGTCACCTGATAGACCGTCTCCGCTGAAGGAATCAGGGGTTATGTTCAATACACCCATCACATACGTCCTAGACCAGTCAAAAACCTCATCTCCCACAGTAAGGGGTGCTGGATTTGAGCTATAACGTGAAAGCACCTGATCAAGCTCCCCGGCCATCTCCCTCAGACCAAACGGCTGCTCCAAAAGCTTCTTTTTTAACAGACCATACTGTTTTAGGGTGGCCATCAACAAAACATCTGTTTCCCCGCAACTCCGCTCCAGGGAACCCCATGAGACGGCGGCCTCACCCCCAAGGGAAAGCATCTCCTGCTTCAGGATGCTTGCGGCTCTCACATCAAGGGAATAGACCTTCACCACCCTGTGAATGGCCTTGGGCGCCATTATATCAACGCCTTTTTCTCCTGCGCCAATCTCCCTCAGCTTCCTTCGGGCATCCTCCACATCATTTAATTCCTTCACATGCATCATTTCTTTAGATACCTCATGGCCTCAGCCACCCCATAAAGTGAGCCCGTAACACATACCAGATCCTCTTCCCCTGCCTTAGACAGAGCATAATCCAATGCCTTAAACATATCACCCGCCTTCACCACACCCCTCCCACATCCAATGAACTCCCCAGCCAACAAACCAGGGTCTACATGATCCATGTCCCTTAAACCGGTAACAACAGCCAGGTCCACACTGGATGCTATCTCGGCTATCATCTGCTGGTAATCCTTCCCTGAAGATACAGCAACAACCAGGTAAAGCCTCCAGTAGGTAAATAATTCAGTTAGAGACTTTTTAAGCTGCTTAAACCCTGAGGGATTATGTGCCCCATCCAATACAATAAAAGGTCTTTCTCCTACTATCTCAAGGCGGCCAGGCCACTTCACATTAGATAAACCCTCTTTTATAGCATCCTGGGAGATCCTGATCTCATAGTCTTTTAAGACCTCAACCGCTGAGATAGCTGTTGCCGCGTTAATCAACTGATGGTCTCCCAGCAGGGGAATAAAAAGACTTCTGTGGATGCCGTAAACCCCCCGGTAATCGAATTCGCTTCCTTGTGTATTGGAGTAAATCCTTAATATTGAGGTGTCCGCGACCAACACATGTTTAGCATTTTTTTTCTGGCATTCCATCAGCAGAACGTCAAGCGCTCTCCTGTCGTCTGCTGCCGTGACAAGAATGCCATTCTCCTTGATTATCGCCGCCTTCTCGAAGGCTAATTCTTCAATGCTCCCTCCCAGGTACTCTGAGTGGTCCATGGAGACGTTGGTTACCACCGAAACCAGCGGGTTTATGACGTTGGTGGCGTCCAGTCTCCCGCCCAGCCCGGTCTCGATGACAGCATAATCCACTTTCATCCGGGAGAAGTATAGGAACGCTAACGCTGTGACCGCCTCAAAAAAAGACGGCTCACCCAGGGGTTTATTTCTCATCTCCTCGATAAAAGGCTTCAGTTCAGCGACATGGGAAGCAAGCTCTCTCTCAGAGATTAATTTATTGTTTACCCGGATCCGCTCCCTGAAACACTCCAGATGAGGTGATGTGTAGAGCCCTGTTCTGAATCCCTCATTTTGCAGGATGGACGATATCATAGCACAGACGGAGCCTTTCCCATTTGTTCCGGCAACATGTAAACACTTAAGGCTCTCCTGAGGGTTGCCTAGTTTATCCAGTAGATAGGTTATGTTCTCCAGCCGGAGGTTTATCCCAGCCCCCCGCAAGCGCTCTAGGTATTGGATTGCCTGTTTATAGTCCATAGAATAGGATATTAGTGTCTGAAACACCTTATTCCGGTGAAAACAAGAGCTATGTCGTGTTCGTCGGCTGCCTCGATAACCTCATTGTCCCTTATGGAGCCGCCTGGTTCGATAACAGCTGTGATGCCCGCCTTCTTTGCCTCATCAATGTTGTCCCTGAAAGGGATGAAGGCCTCAGACGCCAGAGAAGCCCCCAGGGCCTTATCACCTGCTTTATGGACCGCAGTCCTCACAGCATCCACCCGGCTGGTGTGCCCTGAACCGATTCCCACAGTCCTCTCGCCTTTGGCCAGCACAGCAGCATTGGATTTCACGTAACGAGAAAGCTTCCAGGCATAAAAGAGGGACGCCAGTTCCTCATCTGTCGGCTTCCTTCGGGAAACAACATCCACCTTCACAGGCTCAGCCGGCTGGGAATCGGTTTCCTGCAACAGAAGACCCCCGGAAACCTGCCTGAAAGACAGGCTCTCCACATAATCCCCACCAAGGCCCGGGACCTCCATCAGGCGAATCCGTTTCTTATTCCCCAAGATTTCAAGGGCTTTAGCACTGTATGATGGTGCCAGCACACACTCCAAAAAGATTTTGCTCATCTCCCCGGCTGTTTCCTCGTCGACCTCCTGGTTCAAGCCCACAACACCCCCGAAGGCGGAAAGAGAATCACAGTCCAAAGCCTGCCGGTAAGCCTCTGCCAGGCTCCCGCAGGATGCCATCCCACAGGGGTTGGTGTGTTTGATTATTACAACAGAAGGCTTCTCGTATTCCTTTATTATCTGCAGGGCGGAATCCAAGTCCAGCATGTTGTTGAGTGATAGCCGTGCCCCGTGAAGCTGTCTCGCGTTCGCGATAGAGGGATTCCCCGGGTTAAGCCGGTGATAGAAGAATGCCCTCTGGTGTGGGTTTTCACCGTACCTCATTTCGGATTTCTTCTCGAACCTATAATCCAGCAGCATCGGGAACTTCTCTTTATCCCCCACCAGGTATTCATGGATGGACCAGTCGTAGTTTGAGACAACCCTGAATGCATGGGAAGCAAGCTTCCTGCGCCTTTCCTTCAGGATATCACCACAGGTTCTCAGATCATCAATAATTTCATCATAGTCATCCGGGTCCATGACCACAACAACATCCCGGTAGTTCTTGGCCGCAGCTCTTACCATAGCAGGGCCCCCGACATCAATGTTCTCTATGGCTTCGTTGATGGAGTGCCCCTCCCTCAGAATAGTCTGCTGGAACGGGTAGAGATTACATACGAGAAGATCTATGGGTTTTATCCCGTTATCCTTCATCTGCATCTGATGCTCCCTGTTAGCTCTCACGTTCAGCAATCCCCCGTGGATTCTCGGATGCAGGGTCTTCACCCGGCCGTCGAACAACTCAGGGAAGCCGGTTTCCTCTGAAACCCCCGTTACCTGGATGCCGCCCTCTCTCAAGACCCTCGCCGTCCCTCCTGTAGAAATTATTTCCACACCAAGCTCCTGCAGCCGGGAGGCGAACCCTACGATGCCTCTCTTGTCTGATACGCTGATCAACGCTCTCTTAACACGCAATTTACTTCCCACTCCCATCCATTATCCTCACTCTCCTGCCTTCTACCCTCAGCCTGCCCTGGTGAAACAACCCCAGAGCCTTAGGGAAGAGTTTTTTCTCGACCGCCTGCACCTTCTCCTTCAGGGAATCAACGGTCTCATCCTCCGTTACAGGTACAGCCTCCTGAAGTATTATTGGTCCCGTGTCAGCTCCCTCGTCCACGAAATGGATTGTGGCACCAGACACCTTAACCCCATGCTCGAGTATTGTCTTATGAACATTCTCATCCATACCCCCCGCGAAAGCAGGTAGAAGAGAGGGGTGCACGTTCATTATCCGGTTCATGTATTTTTGCACGAACTCCGGGCTCAGTAGACGCATGTAGCCAATCAATGCTATTACCTCAACACCCTCATTCTCAAGAAGCTCCATCATCTCCCTGTCGAATTCCTCACGCGTCTTGCCCTTGGATTCCAAAAACACCGCCTTGATCCCGTGTTTCCTCGCCCTCGTAAGGGCGTAAGCATCCTCCTTGTTTGACAAAACAATTGATACCTCAGCATCCAGCCTGCCCGCCTCTATCTCATCGATTATTGCCTGCAAATCCGTACCCCTTGTTGAGGCAAGTACTCCAATCCTGAGTTTACTCATTTTATTTGCTCCCCAACCTCTCAGCTGCAGAAACGGTGTTCTCCAGCAGCATGGCTATCGTCATAGGACCTACTCCCCCTGGCACGGGAGTAATCAGGGAAGCCCGATCTTTCACAGCCTCGAAGTCCACATCACCCACCAATTTGCCATCGACCCTGTTGGTTCCGACATCAACCACCACGGCATCCTCTGTCACCATATCCTTTTTTATGAGATGTGGTACGCCCGCGGCAGCGATGAGAACCTCAGCCCTCCTGGTGTGCTCTGCCAGGTCTCTTGTATGGACGTGGCATACGGTAACAGTTGAATTCCGGTTCAAAAGCAGCAGGGTAAGGGGCTTGCCGATGAGTATGCTGTGGCTGACCACCACCACCTCAACGCCCTCTAACTTAACGCCCTCGTATTCCAGCATCCTTATAATGCCTTTGGGCGTGCATGAGACCATTGACTCATCCCCCAGCATTAGGTTGCCCAGGTTCACTGGAGACAGGCCGTCAACGTCCTTTCCCGGGTTTATGGCCCTGAAAACCCTGTTCACATCTATTCCCTCAGGGAGGGGTAGCTGGACGAGTATTCCATGCACCGCAGGATTATTGTTTAACCTGTTTATTAAATCCAGAAGCTCCTCCTCGCTCACATCAAATGGGAGGTGGTGATTCTTTGATTTTATACCAGCCTCTACACAGGTCTTGGATTTCATCTCCACGTAAAGCACTGAGGCAGGGTTTTCTCCCACCAGCACAGTTGCGAGGAGAGGGTGTATGTCTCTGGCGTTCAGTTTCCCCACACCAGCCTTGACTTCCCCCATAATTTCTTTAGAAATTCTTCTCCCGTCGATTAGCTTCATTTTCCAGATTCATACAGGGGGAAGCGGCTGCATAGTTTTGTGACATCCTCCCTGACTTTGATTTTGATTTTAGCATCCCCTGGATTTTTGAGCACTCTTGAAATCAGCAACCCGATCTCCTCCATCTCAGATTCCTTCATACCCCTGGTTGTGACAGAGGGGGTTCCTATCCTTATTCCCGAGGTGATCCACGGCTTCTGCTCGTCGAAGGGGATTGCGTTCTTGTTTAATGTGATGCCTGAATCCTGCAAGGCCGCTTCAGCTTCTTTCCCGTTCATGTTTTTTTCTCTTAAATCAACAAGCATCAGGTGATTGTCTGTTCCTCCGGAAACGAGCCTGAAGCCTTCATCCAGTAACACGTCAGCTATTTTTTGGGAGTTTCTTATTATCTGTTTCGCGTATTCCCTGAATTCCGTACCCAACGCTTCCTTGAAGCACACGGCCTTGGCTGCTATCGCGTGCATGAAGGGACCGCCCTGCATTCCAGGGAATACAGCCTTATCCAACGCTTTAGCATACTCCTTTTTACACATCACCATACCGCCCCTCGGCCCCCTAAGGGTCTTGTGGGTTGTTGTTGTGGTAAAGTCAGCATGCGGAATCGATGAGGGATGCTCGTCCGCTGCTATCAGACCGGCTATGTGTGCTATGTCAGCCATTAGGTAAGCATCTACCTCATCTGCTATCTCCCTGAAGGCCTTGAAGTCCACAATCCGGGGGTAGGCTGAGTAGCCGCAGACTATGAGGTCAGGGTTAACCTCCCTGGCCTTATTCATTACATCATCATAGTCCAGCATCTCGGTCTCCCTGCTGACCCCGTAGTATTCTATATTGTAGAGTTTTCCGGAGAAGCTTACCGGGGAGCCGTGGCTGAGGTGTCCCCCGTGACTTAACTCCATGCTCAGTATCGTATCCCCCAGCTTCAGAATGGAGAAATAGACGCCCATGTTCGCCTGTGAACCGGCGTGGGGTTGCACGTTCACATGCTCGCAGTTGAATAGTTTCTTTGCTCTCTCGATGGCCAGGTCTTCAGCCACATCCACGCACCGGCAGCCCCCATAGTATCTCTTATGGGAGTAACCTTCAGCGTACTTGTTGGTCATCACAGAGCCCTGGGCTTCGAGAACAGCCCGGGAGGTGTGGTTTTCGGAGGCAATCAACTGCAGGTTATTCCTCTCTCTAAGTATCTCTTCACTTATCGCTTTAGCAATATCAGGGTCAACATCTACAAGACTAGACATGGGAAAAACACCACGGTTTATTTAATCGGATTAGAGAATAAAAAAGGGAAACATCCCAGTGGTTATGACCTGCAAGCAAGGGAGGGGAAATCCCCCCGCCTGCAAGAAGTGGGTTTTACCTGTGTTTCTTCAATAGGATCAGGGATAACGCGAATGAGAGAATTAGCATTATTTCAGCATCCTTGTAAGCTCTTCTTTTTGTGTTGAATTCCATAAGGATACCTTTGATAGGATATCATTAAGAGTTCCCTTAGATAATTCATCATGAAGCGGAACGGTGATATTGTGTTCACCTAGTGATGTTATTTTTCTAAGACGAACGTGACTCCCACGCTATCTTAATATCTCATAGCCTAACTTTTTCAGAAGTTTTAATAGGTCTTTACCACTAACCACTGGCAGCCTTTGCAACCTTATCCACCCCGAACTCAGAAATTGAAAGAATCCTTATCTCTTCCCCATGCTCCAAAGCATCCTCAAAATGCACTCCCACAGCCTCCCTTAGGTTAGACATAGCTTCATCCAGCGTTTTACCCTGAGTAAAGATATCTTCCCCTATGCCGCGAGCACACCAGTAACTGCCATCATAATAAATCTCAAACTTTACAAGCATCATATCACCCTTTCAGTTCTCATTGGCATATGCGATTTGTTGTTAATAAATCGATACCATCTGTCTTCGCTCTTCTCAAACGAAAAAAACTGCATTCAATTGCCCATGTATCATGAGCCATACCCTTAACCGAGGACCAATGAAGTAATCTTATGGGTTAGCACAAAAGGAAAAACATCTCCGTGGTTGCTTGCAAACGAGGGAAGTCCCCTCCCCCCGCCTGCAAGAGGTGGCTTTACCTATATCTTTTTAACAGTACCAGAAACAAACCAAACAAGAGTATTATGGCCACTGCCAGGGTTGTTACCCCAAGAGGCACTGTTCCTGTTGATTGTGTTGTGGTGGTTGTTTCCTTCAGCCTGGTTGTGGTTGTCGCTCTTGTGGTGGTGGTCACCTTCTCCTTTGTTGTTGTGGTGGTGGAGGTGGATGTGGTTGTGGAGGAAGTGGTTGTGGTTGTTTTTGTCTCGCAGGGCTCGCATGGTCCCCCGCAGTCTATTCCATCTTCTCCCTGGTTCTGTATTCCGTCACTGCATGATACGCACGGCTTACATGGCCCCCCGCAGTCTACTCCGGTCTCGTTCTGGTTCCTTAGGCCGTCAAAACAGCTCTCCCCCTTCTGGTATGAAACGCCTCCCGAGCGTGAGCCTCCACCGCTTCCTCTACTTTTCTTTTGGGTTGTGGTGGTGGACGAGGTTGTGGTTGTAACGGTCGTAGTTGTTACTACAGTGAAGGTATAGTTTGAGTCACCCCAGCTCTCACGCCCGTAGGTGTCGTTGGCCCAGCAGTTCCATGTGTAGTTCCCTTCAGCTGTGGGGGTTCTTGTGAATGACGCTATTCCTGAGCCAGCGGATACGTTCGATGTACCGTTAAGCGTCCAGTTACCGCAATAGTCCCAGTAGAATCGTACAATGCAGGCTGATGCGTCCACTATCCTGCAGTTGAAGGGCACGGAATTGTTGGCCTGGAATGATGCATTGTCTATAGGATTTATCAGGGTTATGTTTGGCGCAAGAAGGTCTACCGTGAACGTAACCGATTCCGTGTTGTTAATATTCCCGTAGGTGTCGTTTGCCCCCACCCGCAGAGTATATGAGCCATCAGATAGATTATAGATTACTGCCTCACTGCAGTCATATGAAATGATGGTCGTAAAGTTGTTTGTTGAATACCAGCATTTATCCCTGTTCGGATCCGTTACTGTGGTGTTTAGTGTTATGTTGTTGGTTAATGTGTATGTGGATGCTGTTGGCGTGTTTATGCTCACCCTCGGTTTTGTTGCATCAGTTATGCTGTACGTGAACGTGTCAGTATCCTGCGCGGTTCCGTCGCTGACTGTTATTAGAATGGAGTAGGTGCCTGCCTCCGCTTCTGTTGGGGTGTCGGTGATTTCTCCTGTGGAGGTGTTTATGTCAAATAACGTTGTGTTATCGCTCCATGTTAACGTGTCCACGCCGTCAACCTCATCAGGGTCTGAAGCATTGTAGTCATAGGTATAGGCTTGGCTGTTGTTTCTGTTTACCGTGGTTTGCTCTGTGGTTATCTCCGGAGCCAGATTACTCACGTTTTTTGTTGCTGAACCCGTGCTTCTCTGTGAGTTATTGTCTGTTGCGGTTACAGTGCAGTTTATTGTGTTTCCTTTAACCCACAGACTAGTGTTACTCATCCCACAGTTCAATGTTGTCCCATTTGTTTTGTTGTTGAATACACAGGTCTTGATCACGTTGCTTCCGTTGTATAATGTGAACGTTGCATTCATGTTATCGCCGTCAGAGGTGTTGTAGGTACCTGATTTGTGCTGAAATTCCATCTCGAGCTTGTGGTGGTGTTTATTCCGTCAGTGACATACACATACCATTTGTAGGTGGTGCCGATTGATAAGCTGCTCCATCTACAGCTTACAGTGCCTCCGCTTGAGATTGATGTGTTGGAGCAGATAGGGTGATTCGATCCATTATAGAAGATGACATTCAAGGAATCACCGTCCGTATCAGTTACTGTCACATTAAGTGTGGTGGAGGTTGAAATCCCGGTGGAACCATCTGCTGGTGAATTAAGGCTGGGCGGGTTTGGCGCTAGATTACTCACGGTCTTTGTTGCTGAGCCAGTGCTTCTCTGTGAGTTATTGTCTGTTGCGGTTACAGTGCAGTTTATTGTGTTTCCTTTAGCCCATTTGCTGGTGTTAGTCATCCCGCAGTTCAATGTTGTCCCATTTGTTTTGTTGTTGAATACACAGGTCTTGATCACGTTGCTTCCGTTGTATAATGTGAACGTTGCATTCATGTTATCCATGATTTGTGCTGAAATTCCATCTCGGGCCGGTTGTGAAGGCTGTTCCATCTGCCGGAATCTCTGTAATGTTCACAAACCACCTGTAGGTTGCGCCGGGAGATAGGTTACTCCATCTGCAGCCTACCGTGCTTCCACTGGAGATCGAGAGGTTAGAGCAGATCACTGAGTTATCTAAGGCATTGAGGAAGGTAACATCCAGGGAGTCATCATCTAGGTCGGCTACGGTTACATTGAGGAGGGTGGAGGACAGAACTCCAGTGCAGCCATCCTGCGGGGAGTTAAGGGCGGGTTGGTCTGGCGCTAAATCACCCACTGTTTTTGTTGCTGAGCCTGTGCTGGTCCGTGAGTTATTATCTGTAACGGTTACTGTGCAGTTTATTGTATTACCTTTAGCCCATTTGCTGGTGTTAGTCATCCCACAGTTCAATGTTGTCCCATTTGTTTTGTTGGTGAATGCACAGGTCTTGATTACATTGCTTCCATTATATAGGATGAATGTCGCGTTCATGTTGTCGCCGTCGGGATCGGTTACTGTTGCAGAGCAGTTGACTGGGGAGGTGTTTGTGTAGACTGGTGCCGGAGTTATTGAGGGTGTCGGTGTTGTTGGCGCATGATTGGATGTTTCCTCTGCTCCGAGAGACACTCCCTGCCGGTAATGGGCTTTTATTTCTGTTGATGATAGTGATTTATTCCAGATTCTGAATTCATCTATTGAACCATTGAAAAAATCCTGTACCTCATTATGGCAACCGATAGTATTATGTGTACCAGAAAGTGAAGCAATTGTCCCCTGATGAGAATCCGTATCTTCGCTATATCCATTAACAAATAATTCTGAACCTGTTGAAGCGTCATAAACAAAAACTATATGATTCCATGAGTTAAAAGATAGATTAGTTGATGTAATATGATACCAGGTACCACCCAATTTGATAAAACAATTTAACTCTCCTGCTGGACTATCATCTATATACCACTGTATTCCTCTTTCACCTCGTAAATCTAAAACCATCTCATAGGCTGGAGGTGTGCTATCTTCGGGATATATCCATAACTCAATGCTAAAATCATTGCTTCCATCAAGAAATGAGGAATATTCTTTAGCAAGGTTTACATAAGCTGAATGTTGTTTGAAATCACCAACGCCCTCACCAAATTTCCCTGAATTAGTCCATAGAGCAGAATCGCTTAAAGAGGTATTATGCCCATTTACTGTGGAATCACTTACTGTTGTTCCAGTTCCTTCATTGAAATGGAGAACCACTTCATGTTCATCCCAGACCTCTGTTTTTTGGTTGGATGTTCCATTTCCAAGTTCTACTTCAAAGGGTTGTTTATTTGTTTCATTAGCAACAGCATAATTAGAGTTGTTGTTATAATAGAGTAAATCATTTGATTTAGTCCACACTATCCACCCCACCATGCATTCACAGAGATGCTTAAAAATATTAAAAGCCCCAAGAGCACTACAATTTTTTTGTTCATTTTAATCGTTTATCCAACACAATTTTTTTGTTCATTTTAATCGTTTATCCAACATATTGAACGTTGATTATTAGGATATTGAATAAACGACTATAAAAGTATTTCGATTGTATCTATTTTCAGTCATAAATCAAATTTAAATAATTATATGTATAAGAAAGATAAAATGACTGAAATATGGACATTATGTAGTTTAAGAAAAAAAAAGTTCAACAAATATTAGCATTATGCTAAGCTCTTATAGAAATCCAAGATGATAAAGCTCATTAATTATTCCCCCAGCACACTCCTTCGGAGTCATTTTATCAGTCTCAACTATGATTTCAGGATTTTCCGGCACCTCATAGGGATGCGAAACCCCTGTAAAATTTTCGATTTCCCCATTAATTGCCTTTTTATAAAGCCCCTTCACATCCCTCTTTTTACATACATCCAACGGGCATTTAACGAAGACCTCAACAAAACTTTCCGAACCTATCTCCTCTCTTGCATCCTTCCTCATTTCTTGGTAGGGTGAGATAAATGATGTGATTACAACGACACCGTTCCTGGTGAGTAGTTTAGCAACAAAAGATATCCTTCGGACATTCTCCTCCCGATCCTCCCTAGAGAATCCCAGGTCCCGGGTGAGGTGCTGCCGTACCTCATCACCGTCAAGCCGTTCAACCCTAAAGTTTTTTTTATTCAGCGTTTCTGCAACCAAGTCTGCAAGCGTTGATTTACCACTGCCAGACAGGCCAGTGAACCACAGAGTAAATCCTTTATGCTCCATCATTCATTCAACAAACGGTTTTTCTTCATTCAATATGATCCTGGCTATCTCAGGCCTCATGATTTCCGCAGGCGGTCGTTTACCTTCGGCAAGCAACCCCCTTATTTCTGTTCCACTAAATGATATATGTTCCGATCCCGGATGAGGGCAGGTCTTCTCATTCACAACGCCGCCGCATTTCCTGCAGTGGAAAAAGGATTTGAAGAACAGGGGCGTTATCCCCAAGTCAGGGAATTCCGCAAATAGTTCCTGTGCCTCATAAGGCCCATAATAGTCTCCGACGCCTGCATGATCTCTTCCAACGATGAAGTGAGTGCAACCGAAGTTTTTCCTCATGATGGCGTGGAATACAGCCTCCCTGGGTCCGGCATACCTCATAGTAGTCCTCAAAATGGATAACACCGCCCTCTCCCGCAGATAGTATTCATCCACCAGCTTCCTGTATGTTTTAATTATTAATTCATCCGTGAAGTCGCCCTTCTTTTTCTTCCCAATCAATGGGTTGATGAATATGCCGTCCACGAAAGCCAGAGCTGTTTTCTGAACGTACTCGTGGCCTAGGTGCGGTACGTTTCTTGTCTGGAATCCTGCAATAGTCCGCCACTTCTTCTCCCTGAACAGTATCCGAGTCTCCAGCGGTTTAAGGGTATATCTGGCATACGGGTTGCTTGATTCCTCAAGCAACTCTACCTCACCCCCAAGGAGGCAGTCCCTGAACTCGAATGTTTTGGTAGGGTCCAGGCCACATCATCTGCCAGCCGCATGTGCTGCAGCACGCTTAAATAGTCATCTTGGGTCATGAATCCGTCCAAGGGGCTGAATACTCCGAAAGCCAGGTTCTCCAGGTCTTTCACCTGATCCCTGTTGAGCTGGAAGGAGGGCAGCTCCCCGGAGTCCTCCATAAGTTTCTCTCTCCTGTCCCCTGTCAACACCCTCCCTATGAGTCTCCCACCATGCGGTTTCTGCATTTTTTCAGTCCAGGTAACCCAGCGCCCTCAGCCTTTCCTTGACTTTCTCCTCATCTTCCTTGCTGAATGCTTCCTTCTCCTCAGCTTCCTCTTCCTCACTCGATATTACCTCCCTCAGGACGAAGGTCACGTAGTCGGATACGGATGTAAATCCGGTCCCTTCGATTCTTTTCTTGACTTTCTCGAATAATGGTATTGGTAGGCTCACAGACGTAAATTTTTTTTCTTCCATAGAATCACCTAGTAATTATATTTAATTAGATATAATTAACTCTTTTCTTTAAATACAATAGAAATCGATTACAACCTCACTTATCTTATCCTTATTTAATCGTTCCTCAAATAGTCCCCTGCACCCCCCACCCACATCCTTCCGTTTTCCAGAAGATCAAAAGTTATCCATCTCCCAGGCCAACATATTAGGGGCGGGAGACATATATCTTTTAATCATAGATATCTGAAAAAAGAAATCAGAGATGGATATATACAAAAAATTCACTAGGGATGTAGTACTCGTAGGGATAACACAGACGGTGGTAAGGCTTAGAGGGCTTATTTTGTTACCCATACTGGCTAAAACCCTTGGGGCATCAGGCTATGGGATATGGTCCCTGGCTATGGTTACGATATATTTTCTAGCACCGATCGCAGGATTGGGTTTAAATCAGGCAATGGTAAGATTCCTTGCAGGAGAGAGAGATAGGGAAAAAATAAGAGAGGGGTTCTGTTCGATAATCCTGTTGATTTCGGTTTCTGCAGGGATGGTCGGGGTGTTTTTATACATCTCTTCCGGCTTTCTTGCTACTGAATTCTTTTCAGATGCGAAATCCGTTCAAATCATCCAGATTGCCTCAGCGATATTGATATTATGGGTCCTTGATAATACATTCCTAACCTACTTCAGAACCTTCAGACAGATGGAGAAGTATTCTTTTTCGTTCATGGGAGCAACAATAGTTGAGGTATTACTTATCACAATCATGGTCTTTTCAGGTCATGGATTGCTGGGAGCGGTAAATGCCCTCCTCATATCCAGATTAATCTTTTTCATAGTGCTTCTGGGGGTGATTTCTAATGAAATCAGCTTCAAGATACCGAGATTCACGTATATAAAAAAATATTTGAGGTTTAGCATACCTCTTATCCCTGTAGGCATATTCGGGTGGGTGATAGATGCAGCAGACAGATACATCATCGGCTTCTACCTAACATCGGCTGCAGTAGGCATATACTCTGCATCCTATAACATTGGCGCAGTCATAACAGCATTTATGTCCCCAATAGGTTTTGTTCTTTATCCTGCGCTGTCAAAGCTGTGGGAGGAAGGGAAAACAAGAGAGTTGGAAAACCATCTCAAATACTCGCTGAAATACTTTCTTATGTTGAGTATACCCTCATTTTTTGGTTTAAGTATGCTATCAAAGCAGATACTCAGGATACTTGCAAGACCTGATTTTGTTTCTGAGGGGTATGGTTAAGAAAACAAAGAAAATCTTTTTAATCTATCTCCTGTGCGGGATCATAAATATCGCCCTAAACATTGTTTTAATTCCTGAATGGGGTATACTCGGTGCCGCGATCGCAACATTAATCTCGTTTATGGCTGCTGGTCTTTTGACTATATACCTGACCAGAGACTATGTGAGATACCAGATTGATTACATATCCTCACTTAAAAGCATCTTAGCGTATAACCGTGGTTAATCCATTAACCATGTTATCAGTATCTTTCTGGATAATATCAGGGGCGATAATTTATTTCATATCATTTACATTTTTTGGGGGGTTCGAGGAGAAAGAAAAACAGTTTTTTAAGGGCATTCTCAAATCAGTTATCATCCGGATAGGATTAAAACCACCAAGGGCATAGACTTGTGGTTGATAAGAGCTTTATTTAACTTAAAAAATAAGATATATTGATTATACCATGGAAAAACTATTTAAAGATAAAAGCATACTCATCACAGGAGGTGCTGGTTCT
>NJEG01000053.1 GCA_002254565.1 Candidatus Altarchaeales archaeon ex4484_2
GGCCCGTTGAACAGGTCATCTAATGGCTCCGGGTGGATTAATGATTCCTGGTTTATTGACTACAACAGGACTCTTGGCAACTACACGATTTATGCGTTTGAGCCGTTGACTCCAAGTAAAAACGACGACTTTGTTTTTACTGTAACTCAGAGACCTGTTTCAGTGGAGACAGATTACTTGTGGTATAAGCGGCAGGAGACAGTGAATATTACTGGAGCAGGGTTCAGCCCCAACAACAACGTAACAATAGATATCAGGAACAGCAGTGGGCAGTCTGTTTCAGGCTATCCGAAGAATTTGTCCTCGAACTCTACTGGTGGAGTGAATGAGACATGGACTATACCCCTAGGACAGAAATTCGACAACTATAGGGTTAATGCGTCAGATAATGTCTACGGTAATCTGCAGAATACGACAACATTTGAGGTAGTCGTCCAGCAGATACAGACAGACAAGTCAGCGTACAAGTCCGGGGAGACGGTCCACATTACCGGCTCTTACTGGGACAGAAACACCAACGTTACCTTGACGGCACGCTTTCTGAAACGTGGACCGCGCAGCCTGGAGCTGGTTTCGGGGCAGAAACCTATAATCTGACGGCAAAGCAGGCAACAGACTTCTCCGAGAATGATTCAACAAGCTTTGATGTGACCAAGGCAGCAACCCTATACACTGACCAAGATGAATACTATCAAAACTCTACCGTGAACCTTACGGGAGGCTTCTATAATCCAAACGGCGACGTGAAAATCTGGATTATTTCACTTGGAAATAATGGGACAGCAAAGGGTTACCCGAAGATTATCCAGGCAGACAATAGAGGGGATATTGAACATATCTGGAACACCTCCCTGTTCTGTGAGGGGAGCTATCTGGTGAAAACAGAGGACCAGACCTATCCAAACCAGCTTAAAGCCAACACAACCTTTAGCATAAACTACAGCATGCTCCCTTTTGGAAACTTCGGGTTTGAAGGAAATAACTGGGATGGGTGGACCTGGAGCCAGAACAGTTATTTCACCAACGGCGAAGACTGTAAGGTCTCAGAGTATGCATCAGATGGTAAACGGATAGTGAGTTCAGCCATAGGTGACTGGGAGCTGGATGGGGGCAGCTATACTGGGGGTGGCGGAGAACAAGCAGATGCGTTGGATGGCTCTGACAGTGATGGAAACGGGTATACTGGAATGCTTACCTCACAGACATTCACTATCCCAAAGAGTGCAATAAACATCACATTCTGGATTCACTCCGACTACAGGAGCGCTGACGCAAACCAGTGTTTCGGTGCAGGAGACGGCAACCGCTTCGAGGGAACCGCCAACGAGACAGCAAACGACTGGGGTGAGGGCTGCATCTTTGCGTTGTGGGTTTCTGCAGGCGCTGCAGGCAGAACGGATGACTACTATATCTGGGAGAAACATGCATCCCGTGAATCAGCAAGCGCAGGCTGTAATGCTGGAGCAAACCCAAACTGCCCGGCACAGAACATAAGTGTGAATGTAACAGCATACAGGGAGATGGATCTATATCTCACTGGGGAATGTATCGGAAGAGGTGGTATAGATGATGCATTATTCCAGATGGATGGGGTAGGATACGTGTTCCCGGAAGCAGAGAGTTGCATGAATTTTGATGTAACCCCTCCAACAGTAAAAAATATTACTGCAACCCCGGACCCGCAGAAGCTTGGCAAAAAAGTCAATATAACAGCTAATGTGTCAGACGCAAACAATATAAGTTATGTCAAAGCCATTTTTGACACGCCAAACGGACAGCAGAATCTCACAATGACAGACTCCAACAGCGATGGAATCTACAACTGCACCTTCACCTCCACGACAACCGTAGGACTCTATAATGTAACCATCTGGGCGAATGACACATGGAGTAACGTAAACGCTACAGAAAAGATTAATTTCACTATAGAATATGATACACTGGCTGTTGAGACTGACAAACCAGGCTATATCCTGCTGGAGACGGTCTACCTAACCGGGACAGGATTCAGTGCCAACGTGAATGTGACAATCGACATCCACAACTCCACAGGACAATCAGTCACATCCTATCCGAAGAACATATCCTCTAATTCCACTGGGGGAGTAAATGATTCATGGACCATACCCGGGGGTCAGTCTCTGGGTACCTACACGGTTAATGCGACAGACACTACTGCCCTGGAAAGGTCCACTACTACAACCTTTGACATCGTGACGGCAATAATCCAGTCAGACAAGTCAACGTATGAGCAAGGGGGGACTGTATACATTACAGGATATAACTGGGATAATAACGTGAATGTGACCATCAATATTACTGGTCCTGATGGTGCGCTGGTTTATGGTCCGCTGAACAGATCATCTAATGGTTCGGGGTGGATAAATGATTCCTGGTTTATCGGCTATAACGCAACCCTTGGGGATAATTACACCATCTACGCCTTTGAGCCAGGTAATCCATCAAAGAATGATGATTATGTTTTTGAGGTAGTGCAGAGACCCGTCGTTCTATCAACTGAATACAGCTGGTACAAGAGGCAGGAGACGGTTAATATCTCCGGAGCAGGGTTCAGTCCGTTAAATAATGTTACAATAGATATCAGGAACAGTAGTGGGCAGTCTGTTTCAGGTTACCCTAAGAATGTAAGCTCTAATTCGAGTGGGGGAATAACTGATTCATGGAGTATTCCTGCAGGTCAATTGTTGGATAATTACACAATTAATGCGTCAGACTGCACCTACAGTAACCTCTTTAACTCGACAACATTCGAGGTAGTCGTCCAGCAGATACAGACAGACAAGTCAGCGTACAAGTCCGGGGAGACGGTCCACATTACCGGCTCTTACTGGGACAGAAACACCAACGTTACCTTACAGACAAACCAGAATATGTTCAGAATGAGATAATAAATATTACCGGAGGCTTCTATACACCAAATGGTGATGTAAAGCTATGGATAACCTGCTTAGACAACAGTGGAACAGCTTTAGATTACCCGAAGATTATTCAAGCAAACCCCTCAGGAGATATACAACATCTATGGAATACAACCAACATATGTGGAGGTAATTTTTCTGTTGAATCAGTTGATCAGAGCTATCCAGCACAACTTTATGCCAACACAACATTCAGGATTAACTATGAAATAATGCCGTTCGATAACTTCGGGTTTGAGGATAACAACTGGGTGAACTGGACTTGGTCTCCTAATAGCTATGAAACATCAGCTCAAGACTGTAGAGACGCGTACTACGCATCAGATGGATACAAAATAGTGAGTTCTAATATAGGGGATTGGGAATTGGGTGTTGGAAGCTATACCGGTGGTGGAGGAGAACAGGAATACACACTTGATGGGGGTGATGATGTCGGAACCGGTTACCACGGTATGCTAACATCATCGGTTTTCACAGTCCCCATGAATGCCATAAATATTACATTCTGGATTCACTCCGACTACAGGTCTGCTGATAATGGTCAGTGTTCTGGTGCCGGTGATGGTAACATATTCAATGGAACACTAAACGAGACAGGTGCTTGGAGTGAAGGCTGTATCTTTGCAGTCTGGGTGGAGGATGGAGCCGTAGGGTTAGCGGACAATTACTACATCTGGGAGAAACACGCTACCCGTGAGTCAGCAAGCGCCGGCTGTAACGCAGGAGCAGACCCAAACTGCCCGGCACAGAACATAAGTTTGAATGTCACACTGTATCGGGGACAAAAATTATACCTTACGGCTGAATGTATTGGTTGGGGTGGTGCCGATGATGCATTATTCCAGATGGATGGAATCGGCTACGACTATGAAGAAGCGGATAACTGCAGCTATTTTGATGTAATACCGCCGAACGTAACGAACATCCAACCCTCTGCAGGTAATAGTTTCAATCTAAGCGATATGGTGAACATAACAGCTAATGTATCAGACAATAATAATGTAAACTATGTTAAGGCTGTAATAGATTACCCTAACGGCACTCAACAGAACCTGACAATGACGGACCCAGATTCAGATGACGTCTACAACTGCACCTTTACAGACACAAATGATATTGGCAGATATAATATAACAGTCTGGGCGAACGACTCATGGAGGAACATCAACGACACAGAGACCAGCTTCTTCTACGTGAACGATACTATTGCGCCGAACTGGAGCGGGAATGCAACAAGTCCTGCTCCGCCGGTAGTTTACTCTCCAACACAGAGCTACCAGTTCAATGTCTCATGGACAGACAATTATGAACTTGATACAGTATGGATAGAGCATGATTTCAACGGGTCACTTCATAATCACTCCATCACAGGAAACAATAGCGAAGTTTTTTATTATAATTATCCCTCTCTTTCAGCTGGAAGCTATGTATGGAGGATGTACGCCAACGACACATCCAAGAATCTTAACCATACACCCCACTGGAGTTATATCGTGCAGAAGAATACATCAGTTCTCAAGTTGACTCTGGATGGATTTGAAGCCAACACAACAGTCGAAGTATATTCTATAGTTAAAATAATAGCGAACCTCACCAATCCAGAAGGCAATTACATAGAGCTATACCAGAACGGCTCTCTAATAAACAACGGCAGCTCTCCTTTAATAAATAATACAAACTTCACCTCCCTTGGGTTGTTCAACATCAGTGCAAAATACCTTGGAGATGAGAACTACACTAATGCCTCAAAAACATACTGGGTTACTGTTCAGGACACAACCCATCCATCAGTTAAAAACCTGACACCATCACCTGGAACAAAATACAATACCTCGGATACGGTAACAATAACGGCTAACGTATCAGACAACTACTTCATCGATTCAGTGAGGGCGGACATTACATGGGCCTCAGGCAACCAGATTCTTGAATTGAATGACTCAGATTCAGATAATGTCTATGAGGTGAACTTTACCTCAACCTCCACCCCAGGAAGATATAATGTAACTATACTGGTGAATGATTCATCAAATAATCTGAATGATACGGAAACAACATACTTTATTGTTCTAGAAACACCCTCCGCTGATACCGACAAGGAAAACTATATTGTCGGAGAAACTGTATATGTCACAGGGAAAGGCTTCAATCTCCTGGTGAATGTGTCGGTGGACATTAGGAACAGCACCGGGCAATCCATCTCTGGCGTATACCCGAAAAACATATCCTCTAATTCTACTGGGGGTATTAATGATTCCTGGCTTATTCCGGGTGGGCAGGCATTGGGCACCTACACGGTTAATGCGACAGACACCAGTGCACCGGAAAGGTCGACCACCACATCCTTTGATATTGTTACGGCAATAATCCAGGCAGATAAATCCAGCTATGAGCAGGGTGAGACCGTCAACATCAGCGGATACAACTGGGATAATAATGTTGATGTGACCATAAACATCACTGGTCCTGGTGGTGCGCTGGTTTATGGC
>NJEG01000015.1 GCA_002254565.1 Candidatus Altarchaeales archaeon ex4484_2
TGCAACTGGAAAAAGCGGTTTCAACATTCGTATTAATAACCCTAGGAGTTCAGATATTGTTTTCTACCATCTACGTTAATATTTTCAGTGAAGAGAAGATATAAAATCCAATGCCTGGTTAACCACCGAAACCCATCATTCTCTAACCGTGTACCAGAAATGTATACCATAGCTTTCGCCTGAACCCGTGGACAAAGAAACACTGAACTGCTTTTTGGACTGATTGAACCATGATTCCCTTATGCTACGATCCAAAACAGGAGACCCGTTGTCGACAAACAAGACCCTCTCATCCACCGTCTTATAGAGTATGCCATTATTCAAATCACTGTAGTAGTAGACCTCCCTCAACGGCTCCCCCCCTAACTCAACCAGAGACACGTTCTTTAACAGGATAATACCGTAGGAACGAATAGCATCAGACAAAGACAGATTATGTATCCATTGGATAATAGAGGATGTAGTATTGCCTTCCCCGATACTCTCTAAATCAAAAGACCGTACAATCCAAGAGTCCCCTGATAAATCAAGCTCATCCCTCCACTGCCGGCTCCTGGACCGTGATAAAACCCACTCCACCTCCGAATCATTAAACGAAGGAGAAACAACACGATAAACGTAATCCACGGGATTTTTTTCATGGGAGACCACGGTAAATGATACCTTATATGACTCATTCACCTGCAGGCTAGTGGGCAAACCATCAGGGTCCTCGAAATACAGCTCCGTGAAGCCTTTCTCAGATGGTTTCTCGGCGAAGAAAACCAGGCCAGAGACCAGCAGAATACCCGCTATTGATGCAACAATAACCGCCTTCAAAACCAAATCCTCACCCTCAACAGCCATTTTATGCTTTAAGGAATATAGTGGACAGCTGGGATCAGCTGGCAATAGCGAAGGAGACAATAAAGAAAGAAAAAATAATAGACTACAACCCTTATCTCGGAGAAAACCACCCAGACAGAAACTGGGAGAAAGCGTATACTTTATTGTTGACTGAAACGCTGCTTTTAACGGGAATAAAACCCCTGTATCTGGACTCTGTTTTCCCCGCAGTGGTGGGATTTATTCTGGCACTGAACGCGTTCATACTAGTCAGGCATCTGACTAAAAGCATGCTGGCAGGGTTATTTTCGGCGGTATTCGCTCTCTCATTCAAGAGCAGCAGCACACTAACAGGAATATGGTTTAGTGTGCCCATAGCGTATGGGATAGCAATGATGCCCCTCATGCTGTACATATCCCTGAAAGCCATAGAAGAAGGGAAGAATAGGTGGATGCTGGCTCTAGCGCTATTATTCACGCAGGTTACGCTGGCGCACCCGCCCTCCGCCATAATCTATCTGCCCATACTTGGGTTGTATCTGGTAACCCAGCCCAGACTGGTATGGGAACATAAAAAGGAGATAGTGGCTGCGGGTTTCCTGTTGATATTGCTGGCCCTACAGTTCGCGCCAGCAGAAAAGATAATAAAGGAGCTAAGCTTCGGGGATGAGCCGCCCTGGTGTTTTGGGGGAAGAAAGAAAAGAATTCTGCCCCTAGCTTTCCTGGCGCTGCTGCCACTTATGACCCAGTTTTATTTAACCAACAGCATATTCCTTTCACCCTTCAGGAGATTATTCTCTTTTGAGATGATGCTGGCTTTGAATATGGCGGGAATAGGTTTATGGCTGGTATACAGGAAGGTGAATGAGGTTATAGGTCGGGGGAGGATAACACAGGGTGTTGTATTGCTAGCTGTCGCATTGTTGTTGTTTAACCAGATAGATTCAGGCTACAGATACAGGCACCTGCTTATCACAGCAATAATAGAGGATGATGTAAGAGACATCGAATATCTGGAGGATACCCCACCAAACTCAAAGATACTCGCCAACTCCCTTGATTCAAGGGGGATGTGGTTTATTGGAGAACGGCAGGTGATTTCCTTAATGCCCGCCCGGCTTCGAGGGGATAATAAAATAAACTCTGAAGCTAACAGGTTCTGTTCGATGAATTGCGAGGATAAAGAAAAGGTTATAAAAGAAATGAAGGCAGACTACGTTGTCTGCACCAAGGAACTGGAATGCCCCTTCCTTAATGAGGTCTATAACAGGGGAGCGGGTAGTAAGAGGATATATGAATACACCCCGGCGGGATAAGGTTTATATGTTGTTAAACTCAAGTATTTATACGATGATGATAGAGGTGTTGAGGGCAGTAACGGGATTCATTCTGGTATTGTTTCTGCCGGGGTACGCATTCAGCTACGCCCTGTTTCCGGGTAAAGAAATAGACCTGCTGGAGAGGATTGCTTTATCCATAGGCTTAAGCATCTCCCTGGTTGTTTTATCCACTCTGGCCTTGAACACATTACTTGGAGTAGCGATAAATCTCATAAATTCTCTGCTGGTTATCCTGACAATAACACTGGCTTCAGCCCTCACCGGTTACTATAGAAGGAAACAGATAAATACAGAAAAAAATAAATCAATAAAAAATGCAGGAACTAAGCAAACTTGAACTCGACTCTATAACAGAAATAATGGGTATAGGAGCAGGACACGCCTCTAAGGCACTCTCGCAGATGATAGACAAGAGAATAAAGATTAGAGTACCTGATGTTGAGATGCGTTCCCTGGAAAAAATACCTGAGGTATTAGGCAACCCAGAGGAGGTGGTGGTAACAGTGTATGTGGGGCTGAAAAGCAAGGAAATGGACGGACACAGGCACGTAGGCAGTCTAGTGTTCGTATACCCTATGGAGAGCGCTATAGAATTATCCGCCCTGCTCCTGGAAAAAGAAGACTATAAAGTCGACACCAGCAACACAGAACTAGATGAAATGCAGATCTCGGCACTGGAGGAAACAAGTAACATACTGAGTGGGGCATCGCTGGCAGCGATATCAAAGGTACTGGATGTGGAGATAATAGAAACCCTCCCCTACTCATCCTACGACAGTCTTGGGGCAACATTAAGCAGCATAATAGCGGAGATAGCATCCAAAACACAGAAGGTGCTGGCCTTCAAGACATCCTTCGAAATAGAAGACCACAGGATAAAGTCATACTTTATGCTGTTACTGGAGCCAAGAACCCTGAAACAACTAATCAATAGAGTAGATGACCTATTCCATGACCTGCTGGCAGACTACGTGGAAGAAGAATACACAGAGACTGGATGATGGTCGAAAAAATATCTGTTTGGGCTGGAGAGTTGGCTGTAGTAGACAAACCATGCCTTCTTGAAGCAATAGGTTTAGGCTCCTGCATAGCCGTCTGCCTCTACGATGAGATACACGAGATAGGCGGCCTGGCTCATATAATGCTAGGCCACCGCCCAGAGAACACCAGGGAAGAGATTAATCCCCTCAGATACGCTGATAAAGCAATAGATGAGCTGATAAAAGAGATGATGGCGGTAGGATCCAAGCAATACAACCTGAAAGCTAAAATATTTGGTGGTGCAGCCATGTTCAGTAACAGCATCTTCAGGATAGGAGACCAGAACATCAAGGCTGTGAAAGAAAAGCTGGCTGAAAAAAAAATCAGGGTAATAGCTGAAGACGTTGGAGGGAAGAAGGGCCGGAACGTCTGGTTCAACACAGAAGACGGTACCGTTGTTGTTGGAAATGCGTTCGGAAGCACCAAGGAATACTAAAAAATGAAGTCAAGGCGGCTTCCTGTATATTCTCTCACACAAGTCGATTAACTCAAACCTCTTCGCTGCCTCAGGAGTCAAGGTCTCACTTTTCCCGATAACCAGGTAACCATAGGGATTCAGGGACCGGAGAAACCTCTCAAATATCTCATCCTGCACCCCCCTGGAGAGATAAATCAAAAGATTCCTGCAGAGAATCAAATCAAAATAATGAGTCTCCTCACCGGAGATGACATCATGATGCCGGAACTTAACATATTTCTTTATTGAATCCTTAACCTGGTACTTGCCCGCTACCTCATTAAAGTAGTTATCAAGACGCTCCTTGGTCACATTTTTCATCTGATCAGCCGTGTAAATCCCCTCCCTGGCCTTGTCCAGTATATTATCGTCTATGTCTGTGGCTGTGACAAAGAAAACATAATCATCTATTTCATCACCAAGAAACTCCTTGAACAATATAGCAACCGAGTACGGTTCCTCCCCGGAGGCGCAGCCGGCAGACCAGACCCTGATAACCTTCCTGGACTGTATCTTTTTATAGAATAATAGATTGGGTATAATCACCTCCTCCATAGCCTTAAAAACCAACGGGTTCCTGAAGAACTCAGTAACATTAACTGTTAAGGTATCGATGAGGGCATTGTATTCCTGCGGGCTGCGATCGAGCAGGGAAACATAGTCTTTATATGAATCGATTTCCGTCCTCCTCATGCGGCTATCTATCCTTCTCTTCAGGATGCTCTCTTTGTAGTAGCTGCAGTTGAAACCCCTCTCACCGCTAATTTTCTTTTTAAGGAACTCAAACCCTGAATTTTCGCTTTCAGAAGACATAACCTGAACCCTCTCGCAAAATAGATGTATATATATTACCCCCCAGGTATACAAATATTTAATGTAGGATACACAATAACTTATTGCTACTGTTGTACAAAAAATGCCTGTCAACTTAATTGAGGAGATGGGCAAGAATAAGATATTCCTTATGGTCTTGCCCAACGACACCTACACGGAATGTATGATGGAGATAAGCAAACAGTTCTCCGGAAATTACAACAAAACACTCTACGTCAGTCTCAACAAACTATTTAATGCTCTCTTATCTAACATACAAAACGAGAATTTGAACATAGACCGATTCCATTTCATAGATGGTATCACAAAAACAGTGCTGCCTGATGTTAAAGACAGCGAGAAATGCACCTACGCACCATCAGCATCCGATCTTAAGGAGCTGGCAAAATCCATAGCCCAAGAGATGAACAAGAACAAATACGATGCCATGATATTCGATTCTCTTTCGACCCTGCAGATATACAATGAAGAAAAAACGGTTATAGAATTCGTCCACAGCTTCATAGGAAGGCTGAGGATTTCCGAGCTAAGATCGGGTTTCACCTGCCTGGAAGGAGATACCAACACAACCCTTATCCGGAAGCTTGGTATGATAGTGGACAAGATAATAAGAATTGAGGCGCACATGATATGGGAGGGGGACAAGAAAACAATAACCTTCGAGACGAGGTCGCCTATTGTATAAAAAAAAAACTATTTCCTGAAACCGACTATGTGCTCGAAGTGAACCCTCAGTAACTCAGCAATCGAACAGGAATAGGACAGATTCCCTCCAGGTCTGTGAGGCGGATCCCCCTGAAACAACTCCGAAACCGTTCCCAAGGCAGCCTCCCGCATGTGCATTCTGAAGATCGGTTCGAGCAGTTTCTGGACCCTGGCTGGTTGACCCCCGTTTTTAAGGAAAGCATCGATATACGCCCCCATAAGCCAGGTATAAACGTTTCCGTTGAACTTGTTTTTTGGATCATCGACCCAGTTACCAACATATCTCTCGTCTCCGGGAGAGAGGCTCCGCAATCCGAAGCTGGTTAAAAGCTCCCCATCCACAGCATTCAGTATCTTCCTGGAGAGAGTCTTGTTCACAACATTAAACTCCAGCGATAGGGTAATCAGCTGGTTAGGCCTTAATGAGTCATCTACTGCAGAATCCGCCAGGAATCTACCCCTCCAATAGCGGTCAACAAAGTTTTCCTCAAACCGCTCTATTATTGCATCATACCCTATCTCATCACTGTCATCCTCCATAAGCTTATGAAATCCGCTCATCACATTAAGGGCGTTATACCAGAGGCCCTGGACTTCAACAGCATCCACCCTCTTCCTTTTGATGTGTTGAGAGTCCATCCAGGTGCCGCCTTTATGGTGCAGCAGGCCGTCACGTTCCCGTTCAGCGTATTTCTTCATTAAATTCTTAAGACCCCACCAGTAGGTGTGGAGCATCTTTTTCCCATCCTCCGGGCCAACACACTTCAGGTACCTGTGGAAGCGGTCTATAAGCCAAAGGGGGGTGTCCACGTCCCCGTATACTGGTTTACCGTTGATGAACTCGGAGGGAATACCCCTATAATCCATGCAATTCAGGTAATGCTCCATTATACTCTCAGCATCCTGGTATCTCCGATTTATCAGAGTAAACCCTGGAAGGGAAATCATAGCCTCCCGCCCCAGGTCCCTAGAGAATGGATAGGATGATGCTATTGTTTTCTTTGAACCAGAATCCATGATGAAATACTCCACCGAATTAAGCAGTGACATGATGGATTCGCCCTTGCCCGAGGAAAAAATTCTGGAATCGCCCTCGGATAGAAAACAGCAGTATTCCACCGCTCATCCTCCGGCTTCTTGCTACATAAAGCAACATCAGAGCAGAGAGTCAGATAACCCCTGGAGGAGTCTATTCCAGCGATATGCTCAGAGAAAAGCCTCGGCCTCATCTCCTGAGGAGACCTAGTACCCAACCCCCTAAGATCTCTCATGTTCATATAGGGGGTTACCTTCAACCGTACCACATCATTTCTCTTATTGTATATCTCATAGGAAAAGATTACCGCGTTTCTGCCATGTATTGGTGTCAAACTCTTGGTTAGCTTAACACCCAACACTGAGTAGTCGAAGAATACCTTGGAATAGTTGAAGTCGAAGTTCTGGAGAAACCTCCACCCATCAGATACATTACCACCCTCATACATATCCGATGCGAGAGAGATAGACTCATCCCCGATAATCAACTCCTCATCAAGCTTCTGCAGGAGAACTCTCTTGTTCATAAACTCATCGGAGGAGACAAGTAGAGCATGATACTGGGAGGTGTTCATGTTTATTATAGTGGAGGAGGAGTACCCACCTAAGCCGTTAGGAATAATCCACTCCAAACCCCTGGATTCCTTCAGACCAAGGACGTTGGGTTTAAAACCAACAAAAGAGCCACTCCTATCCGCTTTCTTTTTGAAATGCATCAATCAATTAATGGAGAAATTAGAATATAAACTAAAGAAAAAAAAAGGGCCGGGACCGAGATTTGAACCCGGGTCACGGGCTCCACAGGCCCACAGGATAACCAAGCTACCCCACCCCGGCCATGAAGAAAAAGCCATAAAATAATATCTACGATCAGAATGTTAAAAATAACCTATATATATCCATTTACCGAATAATCAAACATGAACCAACTCAGGAAAGACTACCTTACGAACAAGTGGGTTATAATAGCCAAAGAAAGAGGTAAGAGACCAAGCGACTTCAGGCATGAAGAAAAAAAAGAGGAGAGTAAACCTTGTTTCTTCTGCCCTGGAAAAGAGCACAGAACACCCCCTGAGATTGACAGGATAGAAAGAAATGGTAAATGGATTATTAGATGCTTTCCTAACAAGTTCCCAGCCACAACAGAAAAAAAAGAGATAACGGATAAGGGATTACTTAAGGGCATGGCCGCCTACGGCAGACATGAGGTAGTCGTTGAAACACCAATACACGGGGAAGAGCTCGGCAACCTTGCAGTGGAGCACATAGCCAAGGTTCTAAAGATGTACACGAAAAGATTGGTTGAGTTAAAAAAAGACCCTGGCATAGAATACGTGTCCATATTCAAGAACAGAGGTAAGACAGCAGGTGCCTCACTTGCGCACTCCCACACCCAGATTGTTGCCCTCCCAATGGTTCCTGGGATAATACGGGAAGAAATGAAGATCTTACAGAAGCAGGGAGACTGTCCGCTGTGCAGGATAGGGGATATTGAGGAGGGAAGAACTATTAGGGAAGATGATCATACCGTAGTAGTTGCCCCCTACGCCTCGCGTTTCCCCTTCGAGGCAAGGATTACGCCCAAAAGGCATGTGCCATCACTGGAGAAATTAAACAATAAAGAGATGGAATCTTTTGCCCTAGCACTTAAGGAGGTGCTTACAGCCCTCAACAAGAGCATCAACTACCCCCCATACAACTACCACCTCCACCTGGGACCGGGGAGGGGGGACTTCCACATGTATCTGGAGCTGCTCCCCAGACTCTCAACTTGGGCGGGCTTTGAGTTAGGTAATGATATAATAATAAATACCATGCCTCCTGAGATGGCAGCAAAACACTACAGGGAAATTATTAAACAATAAATATTTAATCTACAAATTCAAATGATTCAATAAGATGGATTCAAACAAAATGATATTACCTGTCTTCATTGTTCTTGTTTTTTCAGCGACAGCATACTCAACAAGCCTTGAAAAAGAATGGTCTATAAACGTTAAAGGCAGTATACAGGACCTAATTGTTGCGGATGTTGATGGAGATAACATCCCAGAGATTGTTTTTTTCTTTAAGAACAACAACATCCATAGAGATGACATCCTCTACGCACTGGATAATAAAGGAGGAGAGAGATGGCACCTGAATCTTGGTGATATAGAATCGGTTTATGTATCTGATTCGATGATTGAAGACCCCAGCACCCGAATCTTGGTAAGCTATGGGAAAACCAGCGAGGGGATAGAACAAGGCCATCTACTGATTCTGGATGGCGGAGGAAGGGAGGTATTGAGGTACCCCACCCCCGCGTTAGGTTCCACGCCCGTGATGTACAAGATGGAATCCGTTGACATAAACGGGAACGGATATAATGAGTTGATTGGAGGAACAAGGAAGGGTGTTTACGCCATAAACGACAGATTTACAGGGGAATTATGGACTTCAATGATCGGCCAACCTATAAGAGACTTCATACTCGAGGATATAGACTGCGACGGAATAACAGACATCATCTCTGAATCGCTTGGCGTAATCTATAATACAAACATCAAAAACGGCAGCCTTAGCTGGAAGATATCGACGGGAGATTATATCAGCTCAGGGGATAATCAAACGACGGTAGAGAAAGATAAGGTTGTTGAAATACTTAAGGTGGGTGATGTCAGCCCACACCCTCACAAGGAGATAATCGCGGTCACATCCATGAATATATTCTTCATATACAACAGCAAGGGCAGTCTTATAAGTATTGGAGGAGACAGCAACGCAATACGGAGATATGTCAAAAACTACAGCAATTACACCATCCATGAAGCAATAAGCGGCTACGGGAAAATAACAGCTTTAAGCCTCTATGACTTCAATGAAAACAGCCTCCAGGAATTTATTCTGGGAACAACCTCAGGGGTATATATCTGGGATATCCTCTCAGGTGAACACCAATTCAAAAACATTGGAGAAGTAAAGGCCATACAGAAAAGCCCTGATGGACGGATATTTATATTAACAGAAAATGCAATCCATGAATTAGGCATAAACCAGGAGATAATAGAAACATATAGTTTAGGTGACAGCTATCAAAGAATCCATATAGCTGACATTGATGGAATAGGTGGCCCAGAATTCATTTTGATAAAAGACAGGGATATATCAGTCTACTCAAAAAAAGAAACCCCAACAACAACCCTGGCTACGACAACCACAACGACCCGGGAAACCCCAACAACAACCCTGGCTACGACAACCACAACGACCCGGGAAACCCCAACAACAACCCTGGCTACGACAACCACAACAGAACCGGAACACAAAAAGGAGGGAATAGACGCCTCAGATGTGCTGCTTGCGCTGATATCTATTGCATTGATTCTGGTGATTGCCAGACACAGTGTGGAAATCCTGAAAAAAAGAAGGAAGGTAAAGAAACCTGAGAAAGAGGAGGGTAAAAAAGAAATCGATATGCCAACGGAGGATGAGCTGAAGGCCTTGGAAAAGGAGATAGAAAAAAGAAAAAGAGAATACACAATTAAGAAATGGAAAGAGAAGGAATTAAGTGATAAAGAAAGAGAGCTAAGAGAGGAATGGGAGAAGAACGTAGATATAGTTGAAGAAGAAAAGAGAAAAAAGAGGTAATTTTGTGGGAACGCAGTGGGTTTATCCTTCCCATAAAACGGTTACCCCCAATATCTAATGAATTTCTGAATGGAACACAATAACTCAATAAATCCTGCTCTGGACACCGGTCTGGTGTTTAAAAAAAGCAGGAGGGGGAATCCACTTGCTGTAGCGGAGATGGGTGGAGTGTTCTTCATACCAGCATTAAGTCTACTTGTGCTCCTATGGGATACAACAGTTTACTCAATCCTTTTGTTCATTTTATCTGTTCTGATCTCATACGAGATAGTAAAAATCATAAACAAACATGAGAGGGGAGTAGCCGTCGATGATGAGATTAAAATGCTTGCTGGGGGGGTGGTTTACCTGGACACAAAACCCCCAGCGACAATAAACTGGGATGAGATAGATAGGATAAAGATATACCAGCCAGAGATGGATAAAAGAATACCCGGCAAGGGAGATACGACAACCTCCATGAGCATCCTGTCATATATAGCAGATAAAAAAAATCAGGCATTCTTCCACCTTATAACCATGGAGGGGAGAGTATATCGGGGAGGGTTGGAGGATGATGAAACCTTAAAGGGAACTGGAGGAGAAATGATTTAGGGAATTAATCATCAACCAGTGACTTCTCCACCAGATCCAGGACCCCCCGAAAAGACAATCCATGCTTCAAGGCCAGTCTCCTCACGTCATCGTACTCTGGTTTGAGTTTATACCCTGAATTCTTAACTCTCACACTCTCTTTTTCCCCGGAGACAATCACCTCCAGCTCCACTAGCTCCCTCTTGGCCTCGTATCGTTTTAGGACAGGTATAACCCTGACACCTAAGGTACCGGTCTCCTGCATGAGAATATTTGATATCCTTTCCGCGTCTTCTTCCCTGACCAAAACCCTGACCAGGAAACCCAGCCTCCCCTTTTTCATAACAGCAGAAATGACCTGTATGTCTAAGGCGTTTTCTCGCATAACCCTCTCCATCAGGTAAGATAAAACCTCAGGTGTGCAGTCATCTAAATCAGTCTCCAGCATAATTATCTTCTCTTTCTCACTCATTTTTAATGGAATCGCATAAACGCAGAATCCTTAACGCAATAGATGCTGCACCAAACCCGTTGTCTACGTTCACAACAGCAAGGGGAGTGCATGAATTGAGCATAGTATTCAATGCCGCAAAACCCTTCTCACCTGTCCCGTATCCCACGGAGGAGGGTACGGCAATAACCGGCTTATCCACCAGACCAGCTACAACAGACGGTAGAGCCCCCTCCATACCCGCTACAACAATAAACAGATCCACACCCGAAAGAGACTTTAGCGCATCGAAGACCCTGTGAATTCCAGCAATGCCCACGTCATAGCTTACCCGGGTCTCACAGCCCAGCTCCTTAAGGATTACCCTGGCCTCCTCAGCTACAGGAATATCAGAGGTGCCTGCAGTAATTAAACCCACTGTTCCGTAACCCATGGATTCGAGATCCTTATTCCTCAAAACCAAAGTTCCAGCCCTCTCGTTGTGTTCCAATACCACATTATCCACAGACTCGAAAGAAGCCCTGAGCTCCTCAACCCTGGATTCATCCAGCCTGGTTATTATAACCCTCCCCTGATCCTCCAGAAAAGCTCGTGAGATATCGATTAATTCCCCAGGGCTCTTGCCTGCACCATATACTATCTCAGGGATACCGCACCTCCCAACCCTGGCCAAATCAGGCTTTATAAAATCTTTCATTTCAATTACAGGAATAGATAAATATTTATAAGCAAATGATAATATATTATTACTATGGCTCGAATAATAGGTGTTGTTTCAGGGAAAGGCGGGGTCGGAAAGACTACACTAGTTTCTAATCTAGGTGTTGCTCTAGCTCAGGAGGGTGCAGATGTAGCAATCGTTGACGCAAATCTTACTGGCGCAAATCTGGGTTTACATTTTGGGTTGATTTCCTACCCTGCATCAATACACGATGTGATGAAAGAAAACGCTGCTCTGCCGGATGTTATGTACAAGCACCCAAGCGGGGTGGATATTATACCTTCCTCGCTCTCCATGGAGGATGTAACCACCGAACCAAAGAACATAAGAGCAGCATTCGATGAACACCTAAGTGACAAAGACTTTGTTCTCGTAGACTGCGCTACAGGACTGGACAGGGAGACACTAACGGCACTGGAAATGTGCGATGAAGTTTTGCTGGTAACACATCCCGAGCTTCCTACCATCTCCGATGCCCTGAGAACCAAAACCCTGGCTAAAGAATACAATAAAAAGCTTTTGGGTGTGGTATTGAACAGAGTAAATAGGAGGGATGAGATGAAGATTGAAAACGTGGCATCGTTTTTCGATTTACCTGTAATAGCAGCTATACCAGAAGACAGCTCCATAAGAAAGTCTATTGAGGCGAAGAACCCCGTAATCCTGAATAACCCAAACCACAAGGTGAGCAGGGAAATCAGGAAAGTATCTGATTACCTCTCAGGCAAGGCAAGAAGACGGGAGAAAACCCTTACGGACAAGATAATTGACCTGTTTCGGTGGTAAATTATTGTTCTCCAGCCGTATATGAACCATACTAAATAAGAGGGACAATGGCTAAATTAATGGTTGAACTAGACGATATGCAGAAAGACATTCTCAAGGAAGTCAGCAACATAAGCTCTGGTAAAGCGCTCACCAGCCTAGAGAAATATGTCAAATCCCAGATAGTAGAGGGGCTACCCTTCATGGATATTATGATGGTTGGTAGCATACCCAACTTCCTAGGAAACGGTAAAAAAGAGATTATTGGTATATGCTCTACCGTGGAAGGAGACCTCAACGGTAAGGTCATGACAATCTTTCCCCTTAAAAGCGCTCTGGTTCTCGTTGACCTGGCATATGAAAAAGATATCTACTCCACGAAAGAGCTGACGGAAAAAGAAAATAACCTCATAAAGATGATGGGTGAGTCACTGTTTAGCTCCTACATAGATGCTCTTACAGAGCTCTTGGAGATAAATGTATCACACGGGGAATCGAAGGTGCTGAAGAGTACTGGCGATAAGATAATAAAAAAGTCAGAGATGGGAAACGGTGATGAATTCGCCCTCGTACTCGAAACAGATTTCTCGGTTCCCGACTATAACTTTGAGGGGGACTTTCTTTTAATAATAAGCACCACATCAATGGATATGCTCCTAACGTCCGTGCAAAAGAAATTCGGTTTCTAGGAGCTGATAAGCTCTAAAATTTTTTTGGATATTTCAGGTAAAGACACGACTTCATCAACTGCACCCGATTCAAAGGCTGACTTAGGCATGCTTGATATTATCGAGGTGTCCTCGTCCTGTGATATAGTCCGCCCCCCCATCCTCTTAATCTGTTTCATGCCTTCTGTGCCATCATGTCCCATCCCCGTTAAAATCACGCCAACAACCTTCCCAGTGTATGCCTGCGCAACAGAAGACATGGTTACATCAATAGAGGGTCTCATTCCATTAACCATGGGACCCTTATCCAGCCTCATAATCCTGTGAATTCCATCATTTACCTTCTCCTTTTTTACCTTGAGATGGAAGCCTCCCGGAGCGATAAAAACCTTTCCCTTAGTCACCATTTCACCATCTCTGGCTTCCACCACGGGCAGAGAAGTCAGGGAATCAAGCCACGACGCGAGAGTCAGGGTAAATTTGGGGGGCATGTGCTGCACAACAATCACTGCGGCATCTATTTTTGTTGGTAGTTTGGACATAATCTTGCAAAGTGTTTTCGGGCCACCAGTAGAGGCACCTATCACCACAACATTCTCCGCCTCCACAGCCAACGGCTTCTTTTTCTTTTTCTTGGAAGACTGCTTGCACTTGGATAGTTCCGTAGACGAAAACATATTCGCTTTAGCAGACGACTTGATCTTTTTAATCAACTCCTCCTGAGCGTCCTTCATCCGGAAAGAAACCCGCCTCCTATCAGGTTTAGTCACGAAATCAACCGCCCCAGAGTTCAGGCTCTTGATCGTTTCCTCCGCCCCATCATAGGTGAATGCGCTTACCATTATCACCGGCTTAGGGTCTACCTTCATTATATGTTTTAATGCGGTTATGCCATCCATCAAAGGCATATCGAGGTCCATGGTAACAACATCAGGGTCTAGAGAAGAAACCTTGGCTAAGGCTTCCCTGCCATCAGCTGCTGTACCTACAACCTCTATCTCAGGGTTAGAGGATAACATATCAGAAATAATCTTCCGCATAAAAGCTGAGTCATCAACAACCAAAACCCTGATCTTTTTCATCATAATAATATCTCAAATATTCTGAGTAATAAATAAACGACATATACCTATAAACCAGATAACGAAGCCTGAAACCTTAAGAAACCACTTAAGAGCACCAACAACAGGATTAACTACTACGATTTAGTGTGATAGTATAACCTGCATAATACATAGAAAAAGAGATATGATTCACTGAATATACTCTTTTTTCTGTTGCATTTATTTTTTTGGGGTAGACTTCTTGCTCTTCCCGCCAGATCTCTTTTTCTTCACAGCCTTCTTCACAGCCTCAGGCTTCACAGCCTTCTTCACAGCCTCAGGCTTCACAGCCTTCTTCACAGCCTCAGACTCCGTGAGATCTTTGACCCCTGCCGTCTTACCATGGTCTTCGGCTACAATCAAACCCCCCCACTCCTCCTCAGAGAATAATTCATCAACATCCAGGAGGATGATAAACCTCTCCTGATCTTCCAGTATCACAATCCCATGGATGTAATCAGCATGTATATTCTTTGTTATTATATCCGGCGGCTCCTTAATGTGGTCGCTATCCACCCTCAGGACATGGGATATGTCATCCACTATAACCCCAAGCATCCGACCCCCAGTCTCCACCAGAATTATGTGGGTGCCATCTTCATCCCTGCCCAGATTAAACCTCTCCTTGAGGTCAACGACAACAACAATCTTACCCCTGACGTTGATGATGCCCTTAATAACAGCAGGCGTTCTAGGCACAGGAGTGATGCTGGACATCCTAATTATTTCCCGTACCTTATGTATCTCGAATGCGTGTTCCTCATCACCCAACTTGAACACCACAATCTGAACTTCCTCGCCTGACTTCTTCTCATCCGTCTCATAATTTGCTAGAGCCATCTTTAAGTTAAACTAGCCCCCCATTCTCAGGTTTCTCCTTATTCTGTTGCTTGGAAATCTTGAACTTAGCTGTATTCCTGTTTAAGTCATCAGCTAGGTCGCGGAACTCTTCAGATATCGGTAATTTCCGAGATTATCCCAACAACCTGCTGCGCTCCACTGGACTGCTCCTGCGCACCAGCTGAAAGCTCCCCCACCTGCGTTGAAACATCAGCTATGGAGTCACTTATCTGCTCAAGAGACTTCAAGGCTCTGCCAACAACCTCCGTTCCCTCCCTCACCTTTAACGTGCTTTTCTCCATACTATCCACGCTCTTGCTTGTCGAATCCTGCATTCCCTCAATAAGCCCGGATATTTTATCAGCTGCCTCAGCGCTTGACTCAGCGAGCTTTCTAACCTCATCGGCAACAACAGCGAATCCTCTGCCCGCATCACCTGCTCTCGCAGCCTCTATAGTAGCGTTTAACGCCAGAAGGTTGGTTTGCTCGGCTATATGCGTTATGGTGCTGACAATCTTCCCAATCTCCTGACTCTTCTCGTTGAGGCCGGATATGCTTGCAGCAGACTCATCAACACTGTTTCTGATTTCAGCCAGACTCTCCAAACCCTTACCGGCGCTTTCACCACCCTCTTGTGCGACCTTGTTCACTTCGCTGGTTTTCTCCGCTGCCGACTCTATGCTCCTAGCCATCTGGTCTAATGTGGATGACATGTCCACAACCGTCTTCCTAGCCTCTTCCGTCTTCTCGGACTGCTCCTGAGAACTCTTGGATATTCCCTGCGTGGTCTTTGATATCTCCTCAGCCATGTCACTGACCTGCTTAGCGTTATTTAATAACTGCTCCCCACCAGTTGCTAATGATGTGGAGGTGTCGGTTATTCCAGCAATTAAATCTGTGAAGTCTCCAATCATAACGTTTATGTTCTGTGCCAGACTCTTAATGTATGAATTCTTGATGTCTTCATTGGCTCTTAGAGTTAAGTCCCCGGCTCCTGCGCCCTGGGTCACATCAATAATCGAGGCTATTCCGGTAGCCAGTTCCTTGTTGGTTTCCTCTATCAGCTCGACCTTCTCCGCTAGGCTTTGAGCAACGAGGTTGATGTCTTCTCCCAGCATCTTCACCTCAGGAACATCTATGGCATCGGTGTCTGCTCTGGCTTTATAGTCTCCCTCCGATACCTTAGCGAGAGTGATGGAGAGTTTATTAATTCCCTCCTTCATGCTCCTGGAATTATGTAACAAAGTCGCTGCGGCATCATTAATGTCCATGCCCAGCATCTTCACCTCAGGAACATCTATCTCGTTAACATCCACCTGGCTCTCATATTTGCCATCGATTATCTTAGCCAGGACAGCGGAGAGTTTGCTGACCCCAATCTCTATATCCTTTTTATTTTTAAGCAACTGTTTCTCCTTATTTTTCAGTTCAGTTATGTCGGTTACATACTCCAATGCCCCAATGATGTTCCCATCATCATCCTTAATCGGCGCGCCAGTGTATCTAATCGGCAGATCCTCTCCCGTTGCGCGAGAGATGGTTTCAGCAGTGAACGTATCATCTTTGTCCATAGCCTGCTTCAGACGACATTCATCAGTACCATAATGGGAGTAGGTACCCGGTTGAGGTAGTCCACCTTCTCGCCGGCGTCCTCAAGCATTTTCTCAAGTGTCTCCGAGATAACGTCTAAGGCAATATTGATGTCCTCACCCAGCATCTTCACCTCAGGAACATCTATCTCGTTAACATCCACCCTGACATCATAATCACCACTAGCTACCTTAGCCAGAGTATTAGATAGTTTATTAACCCCCTTCTGTATCTCATAAGTGTTGTTCTCTAAGACCTTGACGGCGTCGTTGATGTCTTCACCCAACATCTTCACCTCAGGAACATCTATCGCGTCAACATCCACCTTAGCCTTATAGTTCCCGGTAGCTATCTTAGCTAAAATGTTGGAAATTCGATTAATCTCTACATCAAGCTTTCTCTTTTCTGTAGCTGCTTTTTTATCTGATTTTTTATCCATTTTCTCCCCTAATTGCTCATTGGTTTCGGAGGCGGGAGCCTTATCTTTCCCTTCTATGCTCTCCCCTCGTTTATCAGATTCTTCCCTCTCAAAGAACTTTTTTCTACCCTTCTTTTCACCCTTCTTCTTAGCCATTTTATGCAATACATTAAACTAAATGAACCTGAAAAAAAAACAATGAGAGGCTGCCTTGATTAAAGGACAACCACCCATCCAAGATAACCCCACTAATCAGCCGTTAGGCTTTCATCAGTGCTACCATCTGGTAGAAGAGTAATTGGTGCTTTCTTATCCTTCAGAGACAACTGGTATCGAGCACAAGCCTCGTAATTACCCTTACAGTAGTGTCTGGTCCAGATTTGCTTTGCAGCATCCCCACTGAATTTCTCAAATATCGGGCACTCATCCAACTTAGGGCAGTTTTCCGCCATAGCATTCACCTCCACTATTTTTTTAGATAAACTATCTTATGGACAATCTATCGATTTAATTATCATGTTCCATCCAGCAACCCGCTGCTAATCTCCTTGTATATGCGGTTTATGCCATGCCCCGGGTTGTAGTAACACAAGGGCAGGCCCGCTGACTGGGCATTATATATCTCGGGAGAGTAGGGTATCACATGCAGGTTTTCCCCAAATGACTTGTTTATTGATAAAAAAATCTGCACATTATCCTTCACATCCAACGACGGATGCCTGTAGGAGGATATAAGATTTGACAACATACGAGAGAACCTGTAGGATAATGAATCCTGGGGCACGGTTAATGTTACAGCATGGATGTTTATGTCAGAGCTAAGCTCCTTCTCTATGTCACCAAGCAAGGTGGTGAAGTCCCTGATACTTTCCATGGTGAAGGCTCCAGTATCCAAGGGGAGGATAATACGGTCAGCAGCATAAACCGAATTAATAAGAAAGTAACCATAGCTTGGGGGGGTATCCACCAAAACAAAATCATAGAAACCCCTTATTCCATCCATTGAATCCCTCAACACAGTAAAGGGATTGTCTGCCTTATGTATCTGGGTCAGTATCCCTGATAAGTCCAGGGTTGCTGGAGCTATATCCAGATTTTTTACCTCAGTGGTCAGAATCACATCCTCCAGCAGGGTTTTTTCATCGCCAGTGCATCCACTCAACAGGACGTCATACATGCAGGCATCTATCTCCTCGCCATCTAAACCCAAAGCTGATGTTGCATTACCCTGAGGATCTGAATCAACAACCAAAACATTCCTGTTATTCCTCGCTAACTCACCAGCAAGATTCACACACGATGTTGTCTTCCCCGTGCCGCCTTTATGGTTAGCGAAAACAACACACTTACCCTCCATTTTACCCTGTTAGATATTAATACACTAACCAATATAAATGTGCATGTATCTAACAGGTTATATACTGACATTTATTAATTGTTATAATTTATCAGCAAACTATTTATTTGATGATGGAGAATATAATATAAACAGAACTAAAAGAGGAGATTCATCATGAGTAAAATATTAACCGCGGACGATTCTGTATTTATGAGGAAGATATTGATTAAGATACTCAACAAGATGGGACATAAAGATATCATTGAGGCAGAGAACGGAGATGATGCGCTTAGGATATTCAAGGAGGAAACGCCCGATCTTGTCTTGCTCGATATTGTCATGAAGGGTAAATATGGAATAGACGTACTAAAGGACATAATGAAAATCAACCCTGATGCTAGGGTAATCATGGTTTCTGCAGTGGGACAGGAGAGTATATTACATGAGGCCAAGGATATAGGAGCGAAGGATTTCATAACCAAGCCCTTTAAGGAAGAAATGGTAATCGAGACAATAAATAGGGTTCTTAAGTCATAACTGCCGGTTTCAGTAGTTCTAGGATTATTCCAGTAACTGCACCATAAAATGACTGAAGACATGCGGGAGTATTTAGATTTATATCTAAGCGAAGCCGAAGACCTGCTGCAGTCGCTGAATGAATCCCTTCTAGAGTTCGAGAAAACCCCCGAAAAGAAGGAGTACATAGATGAAATACAAAGATGTGTTCACACCCTGAAAAGCAGCTCTGCCTCTATGGGATTCAACCAGATTTCTGAACTATCCCATTGCATGGAGGATGTGTTGGGAGGTATGAAGAAGGATGAGATTGAGATAAACGACTATGTTGTTGATATAATATTCGAGTGCTTTGATGTCTTGGAGAGAGGCGTGGACAACGTCAGGAAAGGTAAAGAGGAGCCTGACGTATCCAACGTCCTCAAGCATCTGGATAAGATAAAGGAGGGTAGGATTGATTCACTGGAGGAGGATGTTGAGGGTGGAGAGCTGGCTGATAAACCCCATACACTGAAGACTGTGCACTCCATAAAGGTTAACGTAGAGAGTCTGGATAAACTCCTCGAGCTGGTTGGTGAACTATTGATTGCCAAGATGAGACTCCAGAACATCAACAGCCATATAGATGATGCGGACCTTGATGAGTTAACAACACTCCTTAGCCGGTTGATAGAGGATATACAGTACCAGATCACCGAGGCCAGGATGATTCCCGTCGACCACATATTCTCTCGATTTCCCCGGATGGTGCGGGATATCGCGAAAAGAGAGGGTAAAAGGGTTAGTTTCGTAATAAAGGGCAGTGAAATCAAGCTGGACCGGACCATACTAGACAAGATAGGTGAGCCCCTGATCCACCTTCTGAGGAATGCAGTAGACCATGGGATAGAGATGCCTGAGGAGAGAAAAGATAGGGGTAAGCAGGAAACGGGAACCATAAAGCTCACAGCCAGAAGGGAGAGGAACAAGGCAGTAATAGAAATCGAAGACGATGGAGAAGGCTTTGATGCAGAGGCTATAAAAGATGTAGCTGCTAGAAAGGGGTTGTATTCAAGGGAACAACTTAATTTGATGGCCGAGAAGGATCTATTTAATCTGCCTTTCCAGCCCAACTTCAGCACCTCCAAAAAGGTCACGAACGTCTCGGGCAGAGGGGTTGGGTTGGATGTGGTTAAAACCAGGATAGAGGAACTCAACGGCACAGTAAAAATGGAGTGTGAAAGAGACAAGGGCACCAGGTTCACTATCACCCTGCCTTTAAGCCTTGCCATAATAAAGAGCCTGCTGATTGATGTATGCGATGGAACCTACGTAATCCCCATCTCTAACGTGATGCGGATACTGCCCTCCAGGGACGCCCACATAAGACATATTGAAGGAAGCGAGTGCATTGTATTAGACAATGAGACAATACCCATCATCAGAATCAAGGATAAATTCAATATCAAAGGAGAAAGCCCCGACAAAAATTTTGTAATTATCATAGAAAAAGGTAGCGAAAAAATCGGGCTGGTGGCCGACAGGATAGTGGGACAGCAGGAGATAATGATAAAGAACCTGGACAAAGAGCTTAGAGAGTTGAAGGGCATAGCTGGAGCCAGCATCCTAAGCGACGGGAATCTTGCTTTGGTCATCGACATTTCAGGGATAACATGAGAGTCATAAACAAGACCAAAGGCTTGATCATATCCCATGAGTGTTCACTAGCCGGAAGCCTCTCCTCGAGAATGAGAGGACTTATTCTCTCCGATAAAAAGGATCTTGTTCTTGCCTCGCCCAGAGAGGATATACGGTCGTCGAGCATACACATGGCCTTCATGCAGTACCCGATTGATGTTTTGTGGCTGGACTCCAACATGAGGGTTGTTGATCTACGAAGAAACATCCAGCCCCTTAATCCCCTGATCAAAGACACCTGGAGAGTATATAAACCCAGAGAGCCCGCGAAATATGTAGTAGAGTTAGGTAAAGAGAATATAATAGAAACAGATATAGGGGATGAGATAGAGTTCCGCTAGATGAGATAAAAACCTAAAATAACATATTCTTCTTGTATGAAACCATCACCCAATGCAGATTTATGCAATCAACTGAACAGGGACCTTGAGGAAAGGAAACTCATCCAGATAGTCTGCAGCTGCAGCATAGAATACGATGGCAGATCCAAATCCAGCATCGGGGAGGGGCACAGGATAATAATCATAAAACCCGACTCCACTCTCTTGATTCATAGCATAAGCGGCTTTAAACCGGTTAACTGGATGCGAGCCCCGACAGAAACCATTGCTGAATATGTTAAGAGAGGTGGAGAGGAGATAATCCTACGCAGCGGTAGAACAAAGAAACCCTACGAGGACCTGAGTGTTCACATATATGAAGTCCTTGACCACAGGACATACAGCAACCTGCAGGACAGGGAGGCGTTGGATTTAAGGCACACGGAAAAGGATTTACAGGACCATCTGGTCAGGAACCCCAAACTCGTTCATCCAGAATTCCGTTTGAAGTCCAGAGAGTACCAGTCCCCACTCGGCTTCTTCGACCTCTACGGCAAGATAGGTGACTCCTATGTTGTGGTCGAGTTGAAGGTGGAAAGAGCGGGATTACCTGCTGCCCTGCAGATTAAGAGATACAGGGACTGGCTTCAACAGCATATGGAGAATTCCGGGGGGATACTTGTGGCTCCGAGCATAACGCCTAATGCAAGAATACTATTGAGGAAAGAGAATATAGAGTTCAAAAAAATCAGGGTCCAGGACCTGGAGATGGAAAGGAAAAGAACCAAGAAACTCAGTGAATGGTGCTGAACCCTATTCTTTTCTCAGGCAAATCCCATCCCTGCAGCCGTAACGGCAGTTGTAGTAGATAGATTTTATTTCACCTTTCTCGCAATAATACTCCCTTAACATATCCCCCTCACATATGTCGTTGACCACCCTCCCGTCCCTGTGGATTACTGTGCCATGTATGTGGTATTCTCTGCCCCCATCAGTGTCTCTACACTCCAGAAGGGTTGTTGTTGTAGAGGATGTTGTGGTGGGTGAGGTTGTTGTAGAGGATGTTGTGGTGGGTGAGGTTGTTGTAGAGGATGTTGTGGTGGGTGAGGTTGTTGTAGTTATGTAGTAGATTGTTGTGGTATATGCTGTTGACGTGGAGATGGTGGGAGCAGTTGATGTGGTGGAAATGCTAAAAGAGGATGTTGTGGATGAGGACTTGGGGGGTTGTTCAGGAGTCTCCACGATACAACCAGTAAACAACAATAGAGATAGTGTAAGTACCAGAATGATGTGGTGATTTTTTTCCATGGATATATATGGATTTATCCGGTAATTAATCACATCCCTATGTTACCGCCCATACGCTTCATCAATCTGCGGAGCTTTCTCTCATCGCCCATGGACTTCATCATCTTCTTCATTTTCTTATAGTATACTAATAGTTCCCTGACCTCCTCTGGCTTGCTTCCGCTGCCTTCAGCTACACGCCCCAGGCGGTCTTTTTTGATGATGGACGGATCCTCCATCTCCTTCCCGGTCATGGAGTCCATGATAACCTTCCACCTTTGCATCTTACCCTCCTGCATATCAAGCATTTCCTTGGGGATTTTAGCCTGAAAAGGCATCAACTCCATAATCTTCTTCATGGAGCCCATCTTCCCAACCTGCTCTATCTGGGTGTAGACCTCGTTGAGTGTGAATTTCCCTGACATAATCCTCTTAGCGGTTTCCTCGTCTAAGTCAGCCTCCTGAGCTCTCTCCAACAAACCCTCAATATCCCCGAAACCAATAAGCCGGGAAACAAAACGCTCTGAATCGAATTCCTCGAAGTCCTCAACATGCTCTCCAACCCCTACGAAATAGACAGGAGCTCCTGTAGCAGCGCATGCGGAGATTGCGCCCCCGCCCTTGGCTGAACCATCCAGCTTAGTCAGGATAACCCCGTCCACCTGGCTATGCTTCCTGAAGGCCTTCGCCTGCTCTCCAGCCTGCTGTCCGGTGGTGGCATCCAGGACCAGAAAAGTCTTATCCGGCTTTATTTCAGAACATATCCTACCTATCTCGTCCATCAACTCCTTGTTCATTTTATGCCTTCCCTCGGAGTCGATGATGATAACACCCTCATCCTTGAATTCCTTCAAGCCGTTTTTTATTATGGAAAGAGAGTTTTTCCCCTCAGGGCTGCCGTAAAATGGGACGTTTATCTGCTCCGACAGCTGCCTCAGCTGATCGAATGCAGCAAGCCTGAAGGTGTCGGCACAAATCAGTTTAGGGTTTAAGCCCTTCTTTTTGATGTATCTGGCAAGCTTCGCGGCAGTGGTGGTCTTACCGGAGCCCTGGGTCCCCACCAGAAGGATTCTATCGTTTTCATTTAGCGGGATTTTCTCCCCGGCACCCAGTAGTTTAACCAGCTCATCATAGGTTATCCTTATAAGATTCTCTCCCCTGGACAAGGCCCCCGGGGGTTTCTCCAGCAAACCTCTTTCTTCAATATTCTTTGAGAGCGCAAACACCAGCTCCACATTAACATCAGAGGAGATAAGAGTCTTCTGTATGTCCTTCGTGTACTCCTTCACTGTTTTCTTGTCTACAACAACCGCCTTCCTCAGACTCGTTACAGCACCCTGCAAACCATCCCTGAGCTTATCTAAAACCATTATATATCTATTTAGTCTATGTTTTAATAACTATCACCCCCTAAGGATCCCAACAAAAGATGAACAGTCTACATATAGGTCTTGTTTATGCATTATGGTTTTTTGTGACCTTCTTTTTCATGGTCAAGAACAGGGATGAATTCTTTAAAGAACCTAAATCGCTAAGTGAAAAAGAAAAGATAACAATACTAGTTCCCGCATTCAACGAAGAAGAAACCATAGCCGACACGATAGAATCCATTCTCAGGCTTGAGTATCCCAAAAACCTGCTGGAGATTATCGTGGTAAACGACGGCTCCAGCGACAGATAGAATCCATTCTCAGGCTTGAGTATCCCAAAAACCTGCTGGAGATTATCGTGGTAAACGACGGCTCCAGCGACAGGACAGGGGAGATAGCGAAGAGGTACTCCGATAAAGGGAGTATAAGGTTAATAGGGAATCCATGAAGCGAGAGGGGAGTTGATTGCTACAATAGACGCTGACACCGTTATAGAAGGTGATACATTAGAGAAGGTGTGCGGCTACTTCAGGGAGGAGGATATTGGAGCGGTTATCGTAAGGGTTAGGGTAAAAAACCCCAGTAACTGGCTGGAGAAAATCATCGAGATGGAATATAACATGGGCCTAGGATTCTACCTCAAACTACTCTCCTTCCTCAACTGCCTCTACCTGACACCCGGACAGTTCAGCATATACCGGAAAAGGGTTTTAGAGGATTTAGATGGCTTCGACGTAAACAACATAGTTGAGGATACTGAAATAGCCTACAGGATGCAGAAAAAGGGATACCGGATAGCCTGCTGCCTCTCAGCTTACGTTTACACCAAGGTGCCCAACAACGTGCGCTCCTTCTACTACCAGAGAAGGAGATGGTACTCTGGAACCATACAAACAATACTAAAACACAGGGACGTGTTCTTCAACAGAGAGCTGGGCAACTTCGGGATGTTCTTCATGCCAGTGAACTATGGAGGAATCATCATCGGGACACTACTTTTCCTCTCCACGATATACCTGACAGCCCAGACAGTATATGATTATATCATATACTACAGCCTCATAAACTTTGACATCATAGGCTCGACCGTAAACATCATACAGACCGCTGAAATAGACCCCCTGATGATAAGCATATTCTACTTCCTGGGCATAAGCCCCTTCATAATGAACGCCCTAATCAACTTCTACGCTCTGAGAAAGATGGGTGAAAGCTTCAGGGAATCCTTCTTCGGATTCATATGCTTCCTGTTCTTTTTCATACCATACAACACCCTCTGGATTATCTGTGCCTATGTAGTAGTAAGAAACAAGCAAATAAAATGGCGAGAGTAGACCTTAAGACGATAATACAGGCGGCCATCCTCACCCTAGCAATATTCGTGAGCATATATTTCCTGAACACGATAATGGAAGGCAAGCGAGAGAAAACAATAACCAGCAGGATGGATGAAATAATATCCGACTTCGGGGAGATAGAGACCACCTACTACCTGATGGAATACATGCAAGAAAAAAGGGAATTAAGAAACAACACCTGCCAGGTGATGAGAAAAGAGCTTGAGTATCTGGAAGGCAAGCTCTGGAAGCTGGATATGAAAATCAGAGACTACCGGCAGGTTACGAAAGACTTCATGAACGACGAATTCTACATAAGAGAGAAGGCCCACCTAAACAGGCGCGAGATTATACACTTCACCATGCTGGAGAGGATGAAGGAAAAATGCAACTACAGGCACCTTATAATACTATACTTCTACGGCGAATGCGACGTGAACAAGCAATGCGACGACCAAGGTTTCGTATTGACTTACATAAACCAGCAGATAGACCCCGAAATCAGCATCTTCTCCTTCGACATGGATCTAGGGCTTTCTTCTGTTAACGCACTAGCTGAGATATACAACGTCACAGAACTCCCCTGCATAGTGGTTGAAGGAAAAGCATACTGCGGAATGCACAACAGGGCCGAGATAACGGACATACTCTGCAGACACGGTAACGTCTCCATCTGCAGCGGTGAGCAGATTATTAATGCTGAATCCACATAATCAATTAAAGACGAAAATGATTGAATTAATCCTATCTCTCTTTTTTATAGCGATGATATTACTATATACCTCATGGCTCATACTGGTGCTCATGCCTAGAAAAGAGATACGCGGTGAAACCACTTACCCTCATCTTTCGGTCATACTACCAGCACACAACGAATCCCACATCATAAGGGAGACACTCAACGCCCTTTTCAGGACGGAATACCCCGGCAGCAGGGAGATTATTGTGGTAAACGACGGCTCCACAGACGGGACGCGGGAGATACTTAAAGAACTGGCCCTAAAGAATAAAAGCCTGAGATATACCAACACAAACCACTTAGGTAAGGCGAACGCCCTAAACGAAGGAGTTAAGAACGCTAAGGGAGAAATTATCGTCTCCCTGGATGCGGACTCGAAGGGGTGGAGGTATGCCCTCAACAGAGCTAATTCCACATACATCTTCCCTGGTTTTGCAGCATATCGGAGGGAAGCCCTTAAGGCTGTAGGCGGGTTCAAGGAAGACACCCTGGCTGAGGACTTCGACATAGGAGTCAGACTCAGAAAGAAAGGCTACAGGCTGGTGATGTCTAATGCTGTGATATACACCAAAATGCCTGAGACCCTGAGAGGCCTTATGAGACAGAGGATGAGGTGGGGCAGGGGGACGCTCCAAGTGATAAAGAAACACCCTGATGTTCCGTTCAACAAAAGTTATGGAGCAACTGGCATTTATGGCATACCCTCCCAGATGTACTGGTTCCTCCATAGTTTCGTGGTAATACCCTTAACATTCTACCAGGTCTTCGAAGGCTACCTTAGATGGTTTGTAAACTACAACGATTATCTGTCCATGAACGTCGCTAAGTACATTTTCAACTGGTTCTCGGTTTATGGGATGATAGATTACACGCAGAAGACGCTTACAGGCCAGTACGAGTTCACCCACCTCTTCCTGTTGTCCCTAGTCGTATTCCTCCTAGGTTTACTGTACAGCATCGCAGTTATCTCCAGAGTATCGAGGATGCATTTAAGGTATCTTTTCGTGATATTCTTCTTTTTCCCGTATTCCGTGTTTACTCTGGCATCCTACAGCTTCCCCTTGATTATAGAGCTGTTCCCCCACCGAAGGGAATCCAGCGTCAGGGTGAATGTATGGGAGAAGAACAGATAAAATGGAGACCAGCTATTTTTTTGAGGTGAAGAGACAACTGGTGCATTTAATAGTTGGAGTATGCATAACCTTCGGAGTCTATGTCTTAGAGCCGCTGGTAGGTAAAGTGATTGTGCTGCCTTTGATGCTCTCGGTGGTGGTTATGCTCGTACTCCCTAGGATAGGGGGGGAACTGAAGGTACACAACCACCTGCTCGTCCACTTTGAAAGGCCCAAGGATATACGAAGTTTACCCTACAGGGGGGCGATATTCTATTGTCTGGGGATTACGCCAGCCATCCTCTTACTGGATATTAACACCGCCTGCGCAATAATAGCCATATTAAGCATAGGGGACTCCACCTCCACAATAGTAGGTAGAAAATACGGGAGACACCGGATAGGGCATAAGAGCATTGAGGGATCCATTGCCTTCGTATTCTCCTCCTTCTTCGGCGCACTGTTTTTCCTGCCAGATGACCTGATTAAGGCGGCCGTGTTCGCACTACTGGGCGGCCTGACGGAATTATCCAACATCCGACACGACCACCTACTACTGGATGATAATCTCCTGGTGCCCATAGCGTTGACCCTGGTTGCATTACTAACCCGGATACCTCCATTTATGTAAACCTAATACAAAATATTTTAATCGGGTTCAGGGCCCGTAGCCTAGTCTGGATAGGGCACCGGACTTCTAATCCGGAGATCGTGGGTTCGAATCCCGCCGGGTCCGCTCCGCCCTTTCTTTTGTAAAAGAAAGGGTAGGTTACCCAAAGAAAACAATTACTTTGGGAAAAAAGTAAGGATCGGATGGGTTGCCTTTCCTGGTCAGGAGACTGGGTATAAGGGTGGGGAAAGCACCCTTACCTAGCAATCCCATCGGGTCCGCTATCAAGCCCTTATCCCACCAGGGGGACTTAGAAAAGGCTTGATCCAAAAAAAAGAAAAAATAGGTGGTTTAGCATGTTGGATAGGAGAGTTGTGTTCGATAACCTGAGAAGATATGATTTAGGTAAAGTCAAGGTTGGTGTGTTAGCCTCTCACTCGGCCCTGGATGTGGCTGATGGGGCAATAGAGGAAGGATTCAGGACTAAACTCTACTGCCAAAAAGGCAGAGAGAAAACATACACGGACTACTTTAAATCCAGAAGAGTGAACGGGAAAGTGGTTAGGGGTGTGGTGGATGAATACAGGGTCTACGACAGATTCAAGGAGATAATGGAGGAAAAAGAGCAGGAGAATATGCTGGGAGAGAATATCCTGTTCGTGCCAAACCGGTCCTTCACATCATATGTAGACCTCACCAGGATAGAGGATGAATTCAGGATTCCAATGGTGGGCAGCAGGAACCTTCTCAGGAGCGAGGAGAGAGGTGAGGAAAAAGATTACTACTGGCTGCTGGAGAAAGCAGACCTCCCATACCCCAAAAGAATAGACGACCCGGTAGATATAGACGAGCTGGTGGTGGTGAAAATGCACCACGCGAAGAAGAAACTAGAGCGGGGATTTTTCACAGCCGCAAGCTATGAGGAATACAAGGAGAAATCAGGTAAGCTGCTGGATCAGGGTGTCATAACAGATGAACTACTAAAGAACGCGAGAATAGAGGAATACATCATCGGGCCAGTTTTCAACTTCGACTTCTTTTACTCGCCCATAGAGCAGGAGATGAACCCAATAGAGCTTTTGGGGGTGGACTGGCGCTTTGAGACCTCGCTGGACGGCCACGTCAGATTGCCTGCAACACAACAGTTAACCTTGAATGATAAGCAAAAAGTGCCAGAGTATACGGTATGCGGGCACAACACCGCAACAGTGAGGGAGAGCCTGCTGGAGAAGGGCTTCCAGCTTGCTGAGAAATACGTTAAGGCCACAAAGGAGTACTATAAGCCAGGGATTATCGGACCGTTCTGCCTTCAGACCTGTGTTGATAAAGACAATAACTTTTTCATATATGACGTAGCCCCACGGGTGGGGGGAGGTACAAACGTCCACATGTCAGTGGGTCATCCATACAGTAACACACTATGGAGGACTAATGTTTCAACAGGCAGGAGGCTGGCTATGGAAATAAAGAGGGCTATAAAGGAGGATAGGGTGGAGGAGATAGTCACCTGAGCAAGAAATGGTTACCATAGGGGATATAGGTGAGGTCCTGGAGGGGTATGATCCAGATAATATAGAGATATGTACCTTGGGCAGTCATACCGCGTTGCAGATTACGAAGGGGGCAAGAGATGAAGGCTTCCGCAACCTACTGATATGCACCGAGAAATCAGCTAGATTCTATAGGCGTTGGCCTGTGGTGGATGACATAATAATAGTAGACCACTACAGGGACATCCTAGACCAGGAAATGCAGGATATGCTACTTGCGAGGAATGCCGTTCTAATACCACACGGCTCATTTATAGAGTATGTTGGCGCAAAAAACATCATAGAAAAGCTGAAGGTTCCCATGTTAGGTAACAGAATGGTTCTTGAGTGGGAGTCCAACAGGAAGAAAGAAAAGAAGTGGTTAAAGAAATCAGCTTTGAAAATCCCGGGAGAATTCAAATCCCCGAAAGACATAGACAAACTGGTTATCATAAAATTCCCTGGAGCGAAAGGTGGGGAAGGATATTTCCTGGCTAAAGACGAGGAGGAATTCCATAGAAAGCTGGAAAAGATAAACCTGCCTGAGGATGTGAAAAAGGAATACACCATCCAGGAGTACGTTATAGGCACCAGGTTTTATCCACACTTTTTTTACTCTCCACTGGATGATGAGGTAGAGCTTTTGGGGATGGACATCAGGTACGAGTCCAACATAGACGGTCTTGCGAGGCTGCCTAATGTCATCCAGAAAGAGGTTGATGTTGAGCCATTGTATGTTGTCACAGGGAATCTGCCGGTTATACTGCGGGAGTCACTCCTGCCTGATCTGATGAAATTGGGCCGGAACCTTGTGGAATCATCCAAGAAGCTTTTTAAACCCGGGCTCATAGGGCCCTTTTGCGTGGAGATGATATGCACTCCAGAGCTGGAGTTCGTATGTTTCGAGATATCAGCGAGGATTGTTGCAGGAACCAACCTGTTCATACACGGATCAACCTACTCCAAGATACTTTATGATGAACCGATGAGCTGTGGCAGAAGAATCTGTAGGGAAATCAAAACAGCAGGGGAAAGAAATAAATTAGATAAAGTAGTATATTAGATAATATGGCATCATCAAAGGATCGGGTTGCTATCCGGCTGGATGTTATAGCAGACATAATAAAACACCTGGATGAGGATGAGGAACTGCAGGAAATATTTGGGAGACCGGTCTCTAAGTCTCTGATTATAGTAGCAGACAACAATGATCTAAGAATAGAGGAAGGTGGTGGGAAAGAGCTGAGTGAGAAGGAGAGTGAGAAGTTTCTTGAAGTCCTCAATAAAGCCGTTAAGAGATATACCACATAAACTGTTTACAGAATGAAGGAGACTAGAGAAGGTATTCTTGTCGATGTGAAGGTTATACCAAATGCTACCAAAGAGGGTTTGTTCTATGACCCTGCCAAGAACTTATTAAAGATTAAGGTTTCCAAACCCCCCATAAAGGGCAAAGCCAACAAGAGAGTTATCGAGTTGGTTACTAAAGCACTAGGGGAATGCGAGATAATATCGGGGGGTAAAAGAAGGGAAAAAACCCTTTTATTAAAGAACACAACACCCGAAGAGTTCAGGGAAAAAATAGATTTCATTATTTAATAAGAAAATCTATATATCTATAGTTAGAAGGGATTATAGATTATATCACACTTACCAGTCAAGAACAAACATACTCCAAATGTATTCACGAAATAACCAATGAATGCATAAGCAGGGGGCTTTACAGCACCCATATTTTCTGGAGTAAACCATGTCTTGAGCAGTGGATGTAATCTGTTTTTCAGTATTTTTTTGATGAGGTGATTTAAATGGCAAAAGCACCAGTGGATACTATCAAATACAACATCTATGCAAATATTATAATAGACGGTGTGGTTGAGAAACCAGACGTTGTGGGAGCGATATTCGGACAGTCCGAGGGACTTTTAGGAGAGGATTTGGAGCTGAGAGAGCTGCAGAAGACGGGAAGAATAGGTAGAATCGAGGTTGACATAGAAACCAAATCCGGGAAATCAAAGGGCGAAATCATCATACCCTCCGGCCTGGGTATGGTAAAGACAGCTATTGTAGGAGCAGCTATAGAAAATGTGAACCGGGTCGGACCCTGCAACGCCAATATAAAGATAAAAAACATAGAGGATGCCAGAAGCGTTAAGAGAAAGAAGGTCGTGGATAGGGCTAAAAACCTCCTAAAAAAAATCATGGACGAAAGTGTTCCTGACACAGAAAAGATTACGGAAGAGGTTAGAAAATCCGTCCAGCTGGCGGGCATAACAGAATACGAGGGTCTACCAGCAGGTCCGGGAGTGGATGAAGCAGATAGTGTGATTCTAGTGGAAGGCAGAGCTGATGTCCTCAACCTCCTAAGGTTTGGGATCAAGAACGCTGTCGCCGTGGGAGGCACAAACATACCCCCTGCTGTTGTTAAACTCGCCAAAGAAAAAACCACCATAGCCTTCGCGGACGGGGACAGAGGAGGGGGAATGATACTTAAGGAACTCTTTCAGGTAGCGGACGTGGACTTCATCGCTGAAGCTCCTAAAGGCAAGGAAGTAGAGGAACTGGGTAAGAAGGAGGTTATAATGGCTTTAAGGAGGAAGGTCCCGATTAGCCAGATGAACAATAAAAAAGGGGAAACTTATGAAAAAAAGAGAGCTGAAGACAGGGACAGGAGAAATGAATTAATGGATTTCCTCAAGGAGGTGAAGGGAAAACTCAGTGCCAGACTCTACGACAAAGACCTGGAGCTTATCACAGAGATGGAGATAAAAGACCTTATTGATTCACTGGCTGATGTACAACCCTATGCAGTAGTATTCGATGGTATAGTAACACAGAGATTGGTGGATGTGGCAGAGGATACTGGAGTGAAATACCTGGTAGGCGTTAACCGTTCATCCATATCCAACATCAAGAAAGCCAGAATCCTGACAGAGAAGAAATAATTCTTCTCCTATCTTATTTTTATGGGGTGAATAGGAATATTTTTAGTTAAGGGTATTTATAAAGAGAAAATACTAGGTTTTAATTCACACTTTTTCTAGAGGCGATAAATTGGATAATGAGTTAGTCCCAAAACATGAGATATTAGATGAGAAGGAAGTTGAGAAGTTGCTTCAGTTGTACAATGTAACACCCCGACAACTGCCAAAGATAAAGGAAGGCGATCCAGGAATCATGGGATTGGATGCGAAAATTGGGGATATAATCAAGATAACCAGGAATGAACTAGTAGTAGGTAGAAACATTTACTACCGCGTTGTTGTGAGAGATTAAGATCGTGTAAATAGAAAAAAAAAAATCGAGCTGGATATTGAAGACTACACCCTGGAACTTGGTAAAATAAGAATCAAGAAACCTGTTGTCAACGAGGCCGGCCAGGGACCGGAGACAAGGCTTCCATGGGAATGCCATGTTAGAAACCTGACCTATTCAGCCCCCATAATTCTGGAATTCATCGAAAAAGGCACCCCCGTCGAGGTGGAAATCGGTCATCTGCCGATAATGCTACGCTCCAAGGCATGTTTACTGGCCGATATGAGCGACGAAGAGCTTATTAAGGCAGGGGAAGACCCCCTTGATTTAGGTGGATACTTCATCATCAACGGAACAGAGAGGTCCCTGATTATTGTAGAGGATTTAGCTCCCAACAGGATAGTAACCACCAGAGAGGTGGTTTCAGGCAAAGATTGTATAATCGGAAAGGTCTTCTCCCTAAGACAGGGATTCAGATCAAGGATTACTGTGGAGAAGTGGCCTGGGAAGAAAAACGGCACCCTCTTTGCCACACTCCCTGGAATACCCAAGAGGTTACCCCTGACTGTCCTGATGAAAGCCCTTGGGTTAACCAATGAAGAGATACTTGATATGTTCCACAAGGAAGACCAGCTTGAAATACTGCTCAACCTGGAACTCAATGATATGACAGAAGAGGAAGCCTTCGAATACTTCGGCAAGAGAGCTGGAGCTGGACACGCTAAACAATACCAGCCGACGAGGGCTATGCAGGTAATCAACAACTTCCTCCTGCCACATATAGGAAACGACGGGGAAGACTGGAGAACCAAGGCCATATACCTTGGAATAATGGCCAGGAAAGTGCTTGAACTGGCTTCTGATAAAAGAGAGTCAGACGACAAAGACCACTACTCAAACAAGAGATTACGGCTTGCCGGGGATCTGATGCAAGAACTTTTCAGAGTAAGCTTTAACAAGATAGCCAGGGACATTAAATACCAGCTGGAGAAACAGAACGCCAGAAACAGGGTGGTTAACGTAAAAACCGCCGTGAGGAGCTATAATCTAACTGAAAGCATATGTTATGCACTGGCTACCGGAAACTGGACTGGAGGCAGGAACGGTGTAAGCCAGGTCCTGAATAGAACAAACTATCTCTCGTCGATAGCGCACAAGAGAAGAGTATCCTCCCTTTTAAGCAGGAGCCACCCCCATTTCGAGGCCAGAGACCTGCATGCTACCCAGTGGGGGCGGCTTTGTCCAAACGAGACCCCTGAGGGGCAAAACTGTGGATTAGTGAAGAATCTGGCTATATGCGCTCACATAACAACAGGTATAAAAGAGGAAAGTATAGAGAAATACCTCCAGGAGTTTGGAATCCAGAAGGGCATTGCTAAAGCCGAAACATATGTGAACCTCAACGGCAGGTTGCTTGGAGGACACTCCAACCCCAAGAAACTGGTGGAGAAACTGAGAAACCTCAGGAGAGAGGGAAAGATTCCAGCTACCGTATCCCTCACGTACAGGAAAGAGAACTCGGAGATACAGGTCTACACCGACAGGGGCAGAGTTCTCAGACCCCTGATTGTGGTGGAAGACGGTAAATCCAAACTGACAGACGAACACATTAAGGGGTTGGAGGAAGGAAAAATAAAATTCAAGGATCTGTTGAAGGAAGGCGTGGTTGAATACGTTGACGCGGAAGAAGAGGAAAACGCCTACATAGCCATGGACGAGAAAAGCCTGACTAAAGATCACACACACAGGGAGATAAGCCCTTCCATAATCTTGGGTGTTCCTTCAAGCTTTGCACCATATCCAGAGCACAACTCATCCCCTAGGGTTACTATGGCAGCCTCCATGGCCAAACAGAGCCTGGGGTTGTATTCAGCTAACTACCACATGAGATTCGACAGCAGAGGGAATGTCCTCAACTACCCGCAGGTTCCGTTGGTGAAGACGGATATAACAGACAGCATCAAATTCGAGAAAAGACCTGCCGGGCAGAATTTAGTCGTGGCAGTGATGAGTTTTGAAGGCTACAACATGGAGGACGCAATAATCATCAACAAGAGCTCTATAGACAGGGGTCTTGGAAGATCAACATTCTATAGGACATACATGGCCGAAGAAAGGGGTTACCCAAGCGGTCAATACGATAAATTCGAGATACCTGATGAAAAGGTAGAAGGCTACCAGTCAGATGAGACATACCTCAAACTAGGTGAGGAGGGACTGATACTTCCAGAGACTGATGTGAAGGCAGATGATGTTTTGATAGGTAAGACCTCACCTCCAAGGTTCCTGGAGGAGATTGGACCATACGGTATAATCGAGGAAAAGAGGAGGGAGAACTCCACGACAGTGAGGCATATGGAAGCTGGCACAGTTGACCAGGTTGTCTTGACCGAGACTATAGAGAAAAACAAGCTGGTGAAGGTAAGAGTTAGAAGCCAGAGGATTCCGGAACTGGGGGACAAACTCGCTTCAAGGCACGGGCAGAAGGGTGTTATCGGCCTATTGGTCCCTCACGAGGACATGCCATTCACCAGAGACGGGGTTGTGCCTGATCTAATAATAAATCCTCACGCTATACCATCCAGAATGACAGTGGGTCACGTTCTGGAGATGATTGGGGGTAAAGTATCTTCACTTAACGGCAGATATACTAACGGTACCGCGTTCAACAATGATGGAGAGGAATACCTTAGAAACGAGCTTAATTCCTTTGGCTTCATGGACAACGGAAAGGAAGTGTTATATGACGGGTCGACAGGTGAAAGATACCGGGCAGAGATTTTTGTGGGCGTAATTTACTATCAGAAGCTCCATCACCAGGTAGCTAACAAGATACATGCAAGAAGTAGGGGACCTGTGCAGATGCTTACCAGACAGCCCACTGAGGGAAGAGCCAGAGAGGGTGGATTAAGGTTTGGTGAAATGGAGAGAGACTGCCTTATAGGCCACGGTGCCGCCATGTTGCTGAAGGACAGGCTTCTTGATGAATCAGACAAGGTGGTGGTGCATGTATGCTCTAAGTGCGGGCTGATAGCTATAAGAGATGTTGAGAGGAAGCAGATATACTGTCCGATATGCGGCGAGGTCACAACGCATCCCATAGAGATAGCCTATGCCTTCCAGCTTTTGCTTAATGAATTGATTGGTATGTGCATTTATCCAAAACTTATCTTAGGTGATAGAGTCTAAAATGGCTGTAGTGAGAAAAAAGATTAATGAGATAAAATTCGGCGTCTTCTCGCCGAAGATGATAAGAAAGCTTTCATCCACTAGGATATATACACCCAACACCTACGATGAAGATGGATATCCAGTAGAGGGTGGTTTGATGGACCCCCGGCTGGGAGTTATAGACCCGGGTATCAGGTGTAAGACATGTGGAGGTAGGTTGGGTGAATGTAAGGGTCACTTCGGCAACATAGAGCTTATCAGGCCAGTAATCCACGTAGGATACGCTAAAGAGGTATATAATCTGCTCAGGATGACGTGCAGGTCATGCAGTCGGTTACTCCTCACCGAGGATGAACTCAAGCAATATGATATTGAAAACATCAGAGATTTTGAGAGGGAGGATATAGAGAAGACCGCAATGAAGGTCTCGAATTCAGAAAAAAAGTGCCCTCACTGCGAGGCAGAGCAAAAGAAAATCAAGTTCGTCAGGCCTTATTCATACTACGAGGGTGAAGACAAACTACTGGTTACTGATGTGAAGGAACGCTTCGGGAAAATAATAGACAACGACCTCAAATACCTGCATATGGAAATCAGGCCGGAATGGATGACTCTGGAAACAATACCAGTATTACCCATAACCACAAGGCCGTCAATAACCCTTGAATCCGCTGACAGAAGCGAGGATGATCTAACCCACAAGCTCGTGGATATATTAAGGATAAACCAGAGACTGGAAGAGAACATAAACTCGGGCGCACCTCAACTGATTATAGAGGATTTATGGGCCCTGCTCCAGTATCACGTCGCAACCTATTTCGATAATGGTATAACAGGTATTCCACCCTCCAGACATCGCTCAGGGCGGCCATTGAAGACCATAGCCCAGAGATTAAAAAGCAAGGAAGGTAGGTTCAGGAAAAACCTCTCAGGTAAGAGGGTTAATTTTTCAGCTAGAACAGTTATCAGCCCCGACCCCAACCTCAGCATCAACGAGGTGGCTGTCCCTGAACTTATTGCGTTAGAGCTTACCGTTCCCGAGGAGGTGAGCGATAGGAACATTGAGGGCTTGAGAAAACTAGTGCTTAACGGTCCCAAGAAACATCCAGGAGTACACTACGTTATCACAGAAGAGGGTAGGAGAAGGGTTATGGACGAAAACAAGGAGTTTATTGCTGAAAACCTCAAGATAGGTGACCTCGTGGAGAGACACATAGATGATGGAGATATCGGCATATTCAACAGACAGCCCTCTCTGCACAGGATTTCTATGATGGCGCATCACATAAAGGTGCTGCCCTACAACACCCTGAGAATGAATACAGCAGTCTGCGCTCCATACAATGCAGACTTCGACGGAGACGAGATGAACCTCCACATCCCACAGCTTGAGGAGGCCGTCGCAGAGGCAGAAACGCTTATGAAGGTCCAGGAATGCATTATGTCCCCCCGCTACGGGAAAGCTATAATGGGGGGTAGACATGACCACGTAAGCGGAATGTACCTGCTCACCAAAAAAGGCGATAGATTTAGTAGAGTAGACGCCCTGAAACTGGTAAGAGACATAATCCCTCTACCAAAAAATAAAAAAAGTTTCACGGGAAAGGAATTATTCTCCCTGCTCCTTCCCGATGATCTAAACCTCATCTACAAGGCAAAACTCTGCAGGAAATGCGATAAATGCAGGATGGAGGAATGTCCCGATGAGGCATACGTTAAAATAGAAAACGGTGAGCTTAAGTCAGGGATTATAGATACTGAGGGATTGAGCGGCACACTACTCAATGAATTATTTTTCCACTACGGCTCTGATTTAACAAGGATTTTCATAGATAAATCTACCAAGATGTCGATCAGGGCTATAATGACCTATGGGTTCAGTGTAGGAGTAGATGAAGAAGATCTGCCCAGGGAGGCGCTGGAAAAGATAAGGAAGCTTGTCAGGGGAGCGGAAGACAGAGTTGATGAACTCATCCAGTCTTATAATAAAGATGAACTGAAAACTATCCCGGGGAGATCCTTGAAGGAGTCCTTGGAGGATAAAATAATGGGTGTGTTAGGTAAAGCAAGAAACGAAGCGGGTAGCATTGCTGAGGAATATATTCCACAAAACAATGCCAGCATAATGGCCCGGACAGGTGCGAGAGGAAACATGCTTAATCTGACCCAGATGGCAATACTTCTTCCATTCAATGGGAGGTAGGGAATCGCTTGTCGATACCGCAATACGAACAGCAAGGAGTGGCTACATGCAGAGAAGACTTATTAATGCGTTACAGGATTTGAAACTCTACTCTGATGGAACAGTGAGAGGAGACGGTGGTATAATAACCCAGTTCGTTTATGGAGGAGATGGCATAGACCCCATGAAGAGAGGGTATTTAGATAGATACATGGAAAATGATTGAACGAGATATTCCTGAAAGCATAGCAGATAGGTTGGAGTCCATGGACAAAAACAAAAGAAAGGAATTCCTAGATAGCTATCATAAAGCACTCGTAGAGCCTGGAGAGGCTGTTGGAACAATAGCTGCCCAGTCCATAGGCGAACCAGGTACACAGATGACACTGAGGACGTTCCACTATGCAGGAGTTGTTGAGCTATCCGTCCCATTAGGGCTTCCAAGGCTTATTGAGATAATAGATGCAAGAAGGAATCCCAAGGATCCTAGGATGATCATCCACCTGGAAAAAGACATAAGGAAAGACGAGAAAAAAGCTAATGAGATGGCAAAAAAACTCCTTGAGGTTTTTCTCCCGGACATATGTGATATGAAAATCGATGTCAAAAACAATCAGTTAAGAATTGAGACAAATGACGAAGACATCAAAAAAGTTTTGATGAAATACACTGAAGACGAAACAGGGGGTGATGTTTACGTCATAGAAAAAGAGTCATTATATGATCTTAAGAAAATACAAAACAAACTAGCAAAAAAAAGAATCAGAGGGGTTAAGGGCATCAAGAAGGTCTTCATAAGAAAGGAGGGTGACGAATATGTTCTGTATACCAACGGGTCCAACATGAAGGTAGTGTATGGTATGTCAGGCATAGACAAAAAAAGAATCATCTCAAATGACATCAGGCAGATATATGAAACCTTTGGAGTGGAAGCAGGTAGGAATATCATAGTAAACGAGGCTGTGAAGGTTTTGGAGGATCAAGATCTTGACGTAGATATACGCCATATCATGCTGGTTGCCGACCAGATGACAGTAACAGGGGAGATACAGGCCGTAGGGAGACAGGGTATCTCAGGGTCCAAGGAGTCCGTACTGGCCAGAGCATCATTCGAGGAAACAGAAAAACACATACTGATGGCAGGACTACGCGGGGAGGTGGACACTCTGGATGGTGTGCCAGAAAACATAATAATAGGCCAACCCATACCCATAGGTACTGGTATGGTAAAGCTGGCAATTAAATCCTCTCTAGCCCCCAAGAAACCAATAGAGGGAAAAAAGGAGACTGCGGGGGAAAACAAAGTATTAGATGGTAAAGTAAGCGATGTGAAAAAGAAAATCGAGAAACTAGATAGCGCAGACTACAAAGCCCTAATTGAAGCAGAAAAGAAAGGTGAGAACAGGAAAACACTGCTCAAATGGCTTGAATCACAGATAGATTAATGGATGAAATGGCAGATATTAAATCAGAGATTAAGGGCGTGGTGAAGAAAGGCAGAGTAGTATACGGCTCCAGAAGTGTTGTGTCGGGTTTATTAAATGATAATCCAAAATTAATAATCATAAGCAGTAATTGTCCTTCAGAGAATAGAGAGGAAATCATATACTACAGCAAACTTTCGAATACACCCTACGAGTCGGTAGATATAGACAGCATAGAGTTAGGTTCCATATGCGGAAAACCATTCCCCGTTTCCGTTATGGGAGTAATAGATGCTGGTGAAAGCAATATATTAAATGAAGTATAGTGAGGAGCAAGTGTGGGTAAAATCAGACTAAACAGTGAAGAGATAAAGTACATAACCCTGTTCGAGACACTCACCGGGGCGATAGTGAAGGACTGCGTGAGCGTTCAGGATATGATGGCATTCCTCATAAAGAAGGGGGACATGGGGCTGGCTATAGGAAAAAACGGCTCCAACATAGAGAAGGTGAGAGATGCAATAGGTAAAAGTGTCGTTGTGATGGAGTTTTCAGATAATACAGAGAACTTTATTAAAAATCTGTTCCACCCGACCCGGATAAAAAAGGTGAGGATAAACGGAGGGGACAACGATAAGATAGTTGACATCGAGGTAAACAAACCCGACCGGAAAAAAGTCATAGGCCACAATGGCGTCAGGATAAAAATCGCCAAAAAACTGGCGAAGAGACACTACAACATAAACAATATAAACGTTAACATATCCAGATAAATAATGGCTAAAGGAGAATTCACATCCAAGAAGTTGATGGACAACAGGAAGAAGTTCAAATGGAAGAAAGCAGATTACTCCAGGAGAGTCCTTAGACTGAAGGAGAAACACGACCCACTTGAGGGCGCTCCACAAGCCAAGGGTATAGTGTTGGAGAAGGTGGGTATTGAAGCAAAACAGCCTAACTCTGCTATAAGAAAATGCGTCAGAGTGCAGCTCTTAAAAAACGGGAGACAGGTTACCGCCTTCTGCCCGGGAAACAAGGCCATCACCTTCATCGAAGAACACGACGAAGTAACTATTGAGGGAATCGGCGGGAGGAAAGGCCGTTCTATGGGGGATATCTCAGGGGTTCGATACAAGGTTATCAAAGTAAATGATCTCTCACTTAATGAACTGGTTCGCGGACGTAAAGAGAAACCCAGAAGATAAGGTAGTTTTTTGGGGGGATATGGCTTCTCCGCATTTTTAAGTCTTAAGTCTATTAAATTTACTCTAATAATTTTTATTTACTCAAGTGATGTCAAAATGATGCATGACCTAATAAACGACGCGGTAACTAACATAAGGAACCACGAGAGGGTGGGGAAGAAAAAATGCGTCCTGAAGCCGGTATCCGGGCTATTGATAAACATACTGAAGATATTTCAGAGGGAAGGTTACGTCGGAGAATTCGAGCTGGAGGAGGACGGGAGAGGGAACAACATCAAAATCAAATTAATTCATCGCATAAACAACTGCGGTGTTATAAAGCCAAGGTATCCCATCAAAAAGGATGAGTATATTAAATGGGAGCAAAGATATCTCCCGGCCAGAGATTTCGGGATACTTGTTGTCTCAACACCCCAGGGGGTAATGAGTCATACAGAAGCCAAGAAAAACGGGTTAGGTGGTAGGTTGTTGGCCTATGTTTACTGAAGATGGAGAAAAAACGGGAATTGGAGATTGAGGTGCCTGAAGGCGTTGAGGTAGAGATAGTAGACAATCAGGTTATAGTGAAAAACGATTCAGGCCAGGTAACCAGAAAATTCTCATCATTCCACGTGGACATGGAGAAAAAAGATAACAGGATTATCTTATCCAGTAAAGCCAGTAACAAGAGGGTCAAGTCTTTGGTGGGAACAGCAAGAGGCGACTTATCTAACATGATCAAGGGCGTTACCGAGGGTGTGAGCTATAAACTGAAGATTCTCTACTCGCACTTTCCCATGAACGTTAAGGTTCAGGGACAAAACGTGATTATAGAAAACTTTATCGGAGAGAAGTATCCCCGAAAGTCAAGGATTCTTGATGGTGTTAATGTGGAAATCAATGGACAGGATATTACTGTGTCAGGCATAGATAAAGAAAATGTTGCTCAGAGTGCAGCTAATCTGGAGCAGGCTACAAAGATATCCAAACTAGACCCCCGGGTTTTCCAAGACGGCATATATATTGTGGAGAAAGACGGTAAACAGATATCTTAAGATGAGTGTGGAAGAGAATATAATAAAGGGCACGGTAGGTGATGTTAAAAAGGAAATCGGGAAACTGGATAGCGTAGACTACGAAGCCCTTATAGAAGCAGAAAAAAAAGGTAAGAACAGGAAAACACTGATTGAATGGTTTGAACTCAAGAAACAAGAGTCCGGGGAGAAGGTAGAGGAGAAAGCGAAACCAGAGGAGAAAAAAGAGGAACCAGAGAAAAAAGAGAAAATAAAAAAAGAGATCCCAGTGGAGAAGATTATGTTCCATGAGAGGAAGAAGCTCTCCAAGGATGAAGAGAGGATCTACAGGATAAGGTTTCGGGAGAAAAAAGCCATTCCAAATTTCATGAGACAGGAGCTCACTAAACGTAAGAGATTGAAGGCTGTGTGGAGAAAGCCTAAAGGTGAGGACTCCAAGCAGGCTGAGGGGAAGAGAGGTAAGCCCAGAAATCCGGGTATAGGCTACAAGAAAAAGAAGGAAACACGAAGACTTCACCCCTCAGGTTTCTACCCACTCAGGGTCCACAACGTAGTTGAGCTGGAGATGATAGACCCTGAAAAAGAGGCTGCAATAATAGCAGGCTCCGTTGGCAGGAGAAAAAGAAACGAAATAATAAAAGTCGCTAACAAGAACAGGATCACTATACTTAACCCGAGAAGAGGGGAGATACAGAAGAAATGAATCTGAATAGCCAGAAGAGGATGGCAGCGGAACTGCTTGATGTAGGTGTTAACAGGGTTAAGATAAACCCTGAAGCAGTGGATGATGTATCAACAGCCATAACCAGAGATGACATCAGGTTTTATATAAACAACAAACTCATTACTGCAGAACAAGAGAAAGGCATCAGCAAGAGCAGGCTGAAGCATAAAAACACACAAAAGAAAAAAGGTAAGAGAAAGGGATATGGGCACCGGAGAGGGACCCGGAATGCTAGAAACAACACTAAAAGGGAGTGGATTAGGAAAATCAGGGCTTTAAGAGATGAGTTAAGGAAGCTTAAAGCAGAGGGTGGAATCACCAGGCCTGAATACAGAAAACTTTATTCCCAAGCCAAGGGTAATCTTTTCCATTCAAGAAGACATCTTAGAGAACATATAGAGAGGATGCATAGAAAATAAAAATGGCTAGGAAGGTATCTTACGTAGTCCAGTATAAACGGAAGAGGGAGGGGAAAACCGACTACAAGAAAAGATTCTCTCTGCTGAAGTCAAGAAAGCCCCGGTTGGTCGTAAGAAAATCAAATAAAAACATGAACACTCAAATAGTAGGCTATGCGGTGGATGGAGACAATGTCATAGCCTCTGCTAACTCAAGGGAACTTGAGGGATACGGTTGGAAGCTTGCTAAATCCAATATACCCTCAGCCTACCTCACAGGGTATATGTGCGGTAAGAAGGCTATGGTTAAAAAAATAGATTCCGCTGTGGTTGATTTGGGACTGCAGCCCGTGGTTAAATCATCCAGGTTATTCGCTGCGGTTAGGGGAGCGATTGACGCTGGTTTAGATATTAAAGCAGGCGATGATATTTTCGAGGACAATAACAGGCTTATGGGAGGACACATAAAAATAGATAAACTAGACATACCTAAAGAGATTGATAAAATCAAAAAGAAAATCGATAAAAAAATTAAATAAAAATGTGCACCAGAAAAGAAGATACTGAGGGTGGAAATAGTAGTTTGCCAGACCATCTTAACTCATGGAAACCTAAGACAGAACTCGGTCACAAGGTGAAATCTGGTGAAATTACATCCATCCATGAGGTTTTTATGCTCCCCACTCCCATAAAGGAGTTAGGTATAATAGAGACATTGTTCCATGACCTCGGTGAGGAGGTTATTGAGGTCAGGAGAGTTCAAAGAGTTACTGACTCCGGCAGGAGGATGCGTTACAGGGTTGTTGCTGCCGTAGGAAACAACAATGGCTATGTTGGTATCGGTCAGGCAAAGGGTAAGGAAGCCGGACCCACCATAAGGAAGGCCATCATGAAGGCCAAACTGAACATAAAAGAAATCAAGAGAGGATGCGGTAGCTGGGAATGCGGGTGCGGGGAACCTCACTCTGTCCCCTTCAAGGTTGAAGGTAAATGGGGTAGCGTTAATGTTAAGATTCTTCCAGCACCAAGAGGAACCGGACAGGTTAGCGGTGATATAGGCAGGAAGGTTCTGTCTCTGGCTGGTGTGAAAGATGCATGGGTTCATACCGAGGGATACACCAGAACCAACATAAACTTCGCTTACGCCGTAGTCGACGCCTTAAATAACACGAATACAGTCAAGGTTGACAAGGACAGCTCAGAGAAATTAGGTATCAAGACAGGCATGGTCTGAATCCGAAATGGTAAAAAATAAAGAAGATAAAAAGGGTTTGAAGAAAAAAATCGCTGTAGTCCGCGTCAGGGGTAGAATACACATCAGAGAGGATATTAAATCAACACTAAAGCTTCTTAACCTTAACCGCATAAACCATTGTGTTATTATAGAAGACACACCCCAAAATAGCGGCATGGTAAACAAGGTAAAGGATTATGTTACGTGGGGGGAAATAGACGTTGAGACACTAACCAAGATGCTTGAGAAAAGAGGGCGGCTTCCCGGCAACAGGAGACTTGATGAGGGATATATGAAGAAGACAGCCTATAAGTCTATAAAAAAATTTGCTGACGACTTCATGGAATCCAACGCCGATATTAAATCAACAGATATTAAGCCTGTATTCCGACTCAGACCACCTAAGAAGGGCTACGAGAGATCTGGTGTGAAAAAACCCTTCTCTGTGGGCGGGGCTCTTGGATACAGGAGAGAGGAAATAAACAATCTGCTTAAGAGAATGATTTAAATGGCTCATAAAGACCGGAAATACCATAAACACAGGGGCCAGAGGAACCAGGGTTATGGAAGCCCCCATAACCATAGAGGAGCTGGTAGTAGGGGAGGCAGAGGAAATGCCGGAAGCAAGAAACACAAGTGGTTCTGGTTTTCAAAAAACAAGCCAGGTTATTTCGGGAGACGGGGTTTTAAGAGACCACAATGTATTGTTTACCAAGACAGGGTGATAAATGTCGGTAACCTGGATAGCAACCTTGAAAGATTAGAAAAAGAGAAGATGGTGGAGTCCAAGGGGAAGAAATACTATATCAACCTCCAAGAGTTAGGTTTTGATAAACTCCTTGGCTCAGGTAAAGTGAGGAACCAGCTTGTAATCAAGGTGGACAAATACAGTCCCAAGGCTTTGGAGAAGATTGAGGACGCAGGCGGTAAGATAGATTCTCCTGCAGACTCATCTGCGGAATAATAAAATGAATCTTGAGTTCATAAGACCACTCATTAAATACCTCCCCGAGGTGAAGATTCCAAGAAAACACATCTCCTTCAAGGAGAAACTCATGTGGACTTTTTCTGTTCTGGTTTTGTTTTTTATTATGGGGGTGGTATACCCCACAGGGGTCTCCCGGGCGGATATACCCGAGGCTTTCCAGATATACCAGATTATTTTCGCCAGCAACATGGGTAGTCTAATATCCGTAGGAATCGGCCCAATTGTTACATCGTCTATTATATTGCAGTTGCTGGTTGGCTCTAAGATGATAGACCTTGACCTTGGGAAACCTGATAATCAGGCACTGTTTCAGGGTACACAAAAGATTCTTACTGTATTGATTGCCGTATTTGAGGCCGCTGGAGTGGTTGTCGGCTTCCAGCTTGGAGGGAGTTTTCTGGGTGAGACATGGAGCATGTTCCATCCGTTGGTCTTATTTATTATTTTCCAGGTTGCTATGGGTTCTATCCTGCTGATGTTTCTGGACGAGGTTGTCTCAAAATGGGGTATCGGTTCAGGTATTGGACTTTTCATAGCTGGAGGTGTCTCGCAGAAGATTATGGCCGCATCACTCAGCTTTTTGACGACCGAAACAGGCTTCGTGGGCCGGATTCCCTATACCATAGTCAGTTTCCTTAACGGATCGGTGAGTTTCTTCGGTCTTTTCTCATCCGATTATCTGTTTCCCATGATAGCCGTTGTGATAGTGTTTCTGGTTGTTGTCTTGGGAGAGTCCATGCGTCTTGAGATTCCACTGTCTTATGGGGGTGTGAGAGGTGTTGGAGGACGCTATCCCCTGAAGTTTTTCTATGTCTCCAATATTCCGGTTATATTAGCTGCTGCATTACTTGCTAATGTACGCATGTGGGCGCAAATTGTTGGTGTGAACATAAACAACCCACCACCCAACCCTGATGTTATTCAGGAGATCGTTTATCAGGTAGGCCATAATATAACCCTAGGTAATCTTTATGGCCTGTTGAGTCCAGACAACCTTGGAATGTTTCTGGAACCGAATATAATATCTCACCTGTTTTTTTACACTATATCTTTTATCGGCTTATGTATTATCTTCGGTAAGTTCTGGGTGGAGACCACCGGTTTAAGTGCCGAGAACGTTGCGGACCAGATTCAGGGCGGTGGCATGCAGATCCCTGGCTTCAGGAGGGATAAGAGGGTTATCGAAAGAGTCCTGAACAGATACATTCCGCAGATTACCATAATCAGTTCCGTGGCTGTTGGCTTGCTGGCTTTAATAGCTGACTTGATGGGAGCCTTCGGCTCTGGCACAGGCATTCTCTTAACTGTCGGTATACTACATAACTTATACGAACAGGTACAGCAGGAGCAGATGAGTGAGATGCACCCGGCGTTCAGGCGATTCATGGGCAAAGCATAAGATTATTTACGGACTTTGCATCCGCATCCACCTGATTTTATTGCTTCAATACAGTTTTCTCTATCTTCTTTGTTTGTTATTTTCTCGCATATGCCGGAGTCTTCCGTGAGTATGGCTACTTTTGCATAGCATTCGTTTCTGTAGATGTTGTTTATTTTCTCGCAGAGTGAGGTATCCCTCTTCTTCAAGGCAAGATTCAGATAGCATTCATCCAGGTAATAATGTTTTATTTTAATGCCCTTACATGTGGTTATGTAGAAAAAGGATTTGTTGCTTATTTCAGCGCATATTCCTGGTTTATTCTGGCGTATGGCCGTGTACGTGAAGCATTTATCCCGCATATTCTGGTTCTGGATTATCCTGCATGTTGCTAGCTGGATGAATTCCGGCAGGGATTTTTTCCATGCGATAATATCCAGGAAACAATCGTCTTTAAGGCTCTGATTTTTTATTATCTCACATTCATCGAACTCGCTAACTGATTCCAGACTCGTCTTGTATGAATCTCTCTCCCTGATGATATCCTTAAGCTCTGATTCAAGGATTTTTTTTTCTTTGGTTAGGTTCTGGACTTCTCTGCTGAGATTAAACATCCCGTTAAATGTTTTGTTCAGTTCATCCCCACATTCCATCAGCTCCATATTGCATGATTTGCTGTCTAAACCGCTTCGCCAGACCTTGTTTTTTTGTTCAATTAATCTGTTAGTGCATTCACCAAGTTTATTGCTGTTTTCGGAGTAATAGAATGCTGCAATAGAGAAAACAATCAAGGTAAATGCGAGATATAACGTGAAAGCCTTTTCTAAATCCATAAAAGAATATAATACGGGATGTTATTTATCTATGCAGGGAAGGGAGCTGGACTAGATTAAGAGGAAATCTTTCAGGAATAACAGATAGCTTTTATCTCTCAATTCCAGCACCTCGACACCCTCCTTTATCTCAACTTTAGCTTCCTCACGTAGGTTTCGACCGAATCCCCTCCTCTCTGCTGTGATTTTTTCTATAAGCTGCCTCGCCGTTTTATATTCCCTCTCAGCGTCGGCCATCCATCTACCGTCTTCCAGATAGGTTTTCCCGTATTTATCCCTGAATCTCTTCTGGTCTCCTCCTTTTTTATCTGCCGGCGGACCAAGTCTTTTCTCGATCACAGGCAGAGCGTGCACCTCCAGCTCAAAGAGGATTATGGAAAGATTTACCTCATTCGTCCAGTACCCGGATTTCACAAACCTGAATCCCCGCTCCTCCATTAATAATTCAGTTGCCTTCAGGGTCTTCCTCAACTGAGAATGCAGGCTGTTGACGTTGATTGCAGGATGATTGAATTCCATTAAAAGAAACCTTGTGCCCCTGGATTCCATAGCCCCCTTTATTTTAGGGATGGGTGGAGCAGTTCTATCAGGGGGGAAAAAATATTCCCTGCCTGGTTTCTCCAGGAATCTTTCAGCCTTGAACTTGAACAATGCGATCCTCTGCCTGGAGACAGCAGCAGCAGCATTCCTGTATCTGTCCACCGGGTCGATTATTACCAGATCGGATTCAGGGAACAGGCATCTTATCTCCTGCCTGGAAGCCCATGAATCTTCTGGGTCAAGTATTTCACCGAAATGCCAGTCAACAGCCGCCTCCAAAACCCCCCTAAAGGAGCCATAGTTCAAAACCAGCAACTCCACCAAGTAACCAGAGAAACCCTGAGTCTTGGTTTCAGCCCCATACACACGTATACCCTTCATGAATTGCTTCAAAAGTAGGATTTCATCTCTTAATCCCCTGTCCTGCCTGAGTTTTCTCTTAATGTAGTTGGTATGGTGTGGCGTTCTATCAACAGCCGACTTGATATGTTCCATATCAACTTTATAGCAGGGTACCACGTCCACATCATATCCCCCATAGAATCCCACCACATAAGGATGCTCTGCATAGTCTATCTCGTATTTCGCATTCAGGGAATCAAAGGCCTTCTTCCCGGCTTCAACACCCTCTTCCTCGAGTGTTTCTCTGCTAACTGACTCATCAAATAAAATAAAGAGGTCTATATCCTTATCTGCTCTCAGGTCTGTTTCCTTAGCTAAAGAACCTACCAGGAGCGATTCCATTCCCAGTTTCTCAAGCTCCCCTTTTACTTCACCTATTATACGCTTCTCTCTGGTGCGCTCCTCTTTTGTGGGTTTTATCTCCTCCAGCATAGACTTCAATAGTTCATCCATTATAGCTTAACCCTGTCCACCCGGTAGTAGGTTATGTCCCCCTCCCCGTCAACCAGGGCGTAAATCATCTCCTTGTTCACGTTCTGGGAGAGCCTTACCGCTCTGGCCAGCTCCGGGAAAGAGCAGGTGTATTCCTCAGGTACTACATGGACCATATAATCAGAGTGCCCTGTTTTTATAGAAACCCCCCTGCCATAGACCCTATAGTCTGACCCGAATTTCAGGCCTGTTCTAACCAGAAGACCTCTCTCCCTTAGATCACTATAGACAAGGTACTTTGAGTAGAAATCTTTTTTTATCCCATTCCCTTCATCCACCAGATCATTGAAGGAAAAGTTTTTTTTGCCGTCGCTGACCTGCATCTTTTCTTTCTCCACCAGATAGATTGCCTCAACCAGCGACAGCTGCTGCCTGCTGCCCTCCTCCTCACCGAAGCCCTTATCCCTCAGGAAACTCTTCAGGTCACTGTCTACTACAACAACCTTGGAACCGGAAAGCAGACCCGTGTTAGCCATATAATTCTATTATATCTAAATAATAAGAATAAGATGATTTCGCTTGGACTGGAGGGCACGGCACATACCCTGGGGGTTGGTATAATGGATGATAAGAGGGTTCTAGCAGACCGGAGAGCAATCTACCAGCCCAGAGAGGGCATACACCCCAGAGAGGCGTCGAGGTTTATAGCAATGTTGACTTGTTCACGTTCTCCCAGGGTCCCGGTTTAGGCCCCTGCCTGAGAACCGTGGCTACCGCGGCGAGAGCGCTCGCCCTCCACTACAGGAAGCCCGTTATGGGAGTGAACCACTGCATAGCCCATATAGAGATAGGCAGACTGGTCTGTAAAAAAACAAACCCCCTGGTTTTATACGTCTCCGGAGGCAACACCCAGATACTTAAGCTGAGGGAAAGAAGATACTGTATCTACGGCGAAACACTGGATATAGGGGTGGGTAATATGCTGGATAAATTCGGCAGAACGGTTGGTTTAAAGCACCCGGCAGGTCCAAAGATAGAGGAACTGGCCGGGGAAGGGAATAAGTTCATAGAGATCATTAGCACACCTTAAGGCTGATGAACTGCTTCTGGTGGGGGGTGTGGGAAACAACAGAAGACTCCGGGATATGCTGTCCATCATGTCGGGAGAGCATGGATGCAGCTTCTGTGTTCCTGAAGAATACTGCAGTGACAACGGGGTTATGATTGCCCACACCGGCCTGTTGATGTATAATTTTGGAGTAAGAATGAAGGTAGGAGATACAGTAGCCAGGCAGAGATACAGGACAGATGATGTGGATGTGGTCTGGCAGTAGAATATTTAAATCTCAACATCGTAGATATATATGTCAACTATTTCTTAAACTAGTAGGTGCCGTTGGCCTAGATGCACTATGGATGAAATCAACGAGGCTGAAAAGGATGCTGTGGGTAATAGCGTAAACAAGAGGGATATCACAGAGTTTGAGTCTTGGGAGGATTTCGAGTCCACAGACCAGATTAAGATCCCTGAAAGGCTTATAGACCAGGTTATAGGACAGGATAAGGCGGTAAGCAAGATAAAGAAGGCCGCCAGACAGAGAAGGAATATCCTGCTCATAGGGGAGCCGGGCACCGGTAAATCCATGCTGGCCCTGGCCATGGCCCAGCTTCTACCCTCCGAGGAATTGGTTGATGTCCTGGTATACCCCAACGAGGAGGATGAAAACAACCCCCACATAAAAACCGCCCCGGCAGGGGAGGGAATCAAGATTATAAGAAAGGAAAGAGAAAGACGGGGGGATATGAAAAAACCCAACACAAACCAGTTCTTCCTGCCGTTCATTGTTTTCATGTCAGGGGTTATGCTTGGTCTGTTAACCGATGAGGACCTGATAGCTCTGGGGATTATGGGCATGAGTTTCCTTTTGTTCATTATCTCGGGATTGAATCTGAGGTTTATGATGTCCTCCCAGAGCGGGCATGATATTCCAAAGATGATAGTGGATAATGCCACGAAGAAAAAATCTCCATTCTATGACGGTACCGGCACACACGCCGGCGCTCTATTGGGGGATGTGAAACACGACCCCCTGCAAAGCGGGGGACTTGGGACTCCAGCACACCAGAGGGTTGTCTCAGGACTGATACATAAAGCCAACAAGGGCGTATTGTTCATAGACGAGATAGCGACACTAGGCAGGACACAACAGGATTTATTGACAGCTATGCAAGAGAAGCAGTTGTCCATAACAGGCAGGAGCGAGATGAGCTCTGGGGCGATGGTTATAACAGACCCTGTGCCGGCCGACTTCATTCTTGTCGCCTCAGGCAACCTATCCGATGTGCAGAGCATGCACCCCGCCATGAGGTCGAGAATCAGAGGCTACGGGTATGAGGTATATATGGATGACACAATAGATGATACGGAAGAAAACAGGAAAAAGCTTGTTCAGTTCGTAGCACAGGAAGTGAACAATGACGGGAAGATTCCGCACTTCACAAAGGATGCTGTGGGAGAGATTATAAGAGAAGCCAGGAGAAGAGCTGGCATGAAAAACAAGATGACCCTAAAATTCAGGGAGCTTGGTGGCATAGTAAGAGCTTCAGGGGATATAGCCCAAGAAATAAATCATGAATACGTCACCGCAGAGGACGTTATCGAGGGTAAGAAGGCTGCGAAATCCCTGGAACAACAAGTAAGCAACGTCTACCTGGAGAGAAAGAGGGAATATAACATATTGATCACAGAAGGGGGGTTTGTTGGCAGAGTCAACGGATTAGCTGTTTTAGGTGAGGGAGGTACCGTGCTGCCTATTGAGGCAGAGGTAACCCCCGGAGGTAAGAAGTCAGAAATCATTGCCACAGGCAAACTGGGGGATATAGCCAAGGAGGCTATACAGAATGTCTCAGCTGTTATAATGAAAATCTATGGAGAGGATATCAAGGAGAAATACGACATATTCGTGCAGTTCCTGCAGACCTACGAGGGAGTGGAGGGTGATTCCGCCTCTGTGAGCGTTGTCGTGGCCATGATTTCCGCGCTAAAGAATATCCCCGTGGACCAGAGCGTGGGCATGACCGGATCACTGACTGTTAGAGGAGAGGTTCTTCCCGTGGGAGGTGTAACCCAAAAGATTGAGGCGGGGATAGATGCTGGATTAAAGAGGGTTATCATACCCAAATCCAACGAGAAAGACGTTCTCTTAGAGAAGAGATATGAGGGTATGATCGAGATCATGACCGCTGAAACCCTGGTTGATGTTTTAAGGCATTCCCTCATAGGAGGAGAGGATGTGTTGAAGCGGATGGAATATATCGAAGAACAGTCTGGATAAACACTTCTTCTCTTTTAATTATGAATACCTAAATAATATCCACAATGGAGATAGAGGATTTATCTGGCGTAGGTGATAAGGTAGCGGAGAAACTCAGGGGCGCAGGTTTCTCCACGGTTGAATCAGTGGCAACAGCATCCGTCGGAGAGCTTAAGGCGGTTGGCCTAGGGGAAGCATCAGCAATTAAACTAATAAATAGTGCTCAGGAAGGCATAAACATGGGCTTCGAGACAGGCATGGACTTCAAGAAAAAAAGAGAGGCGATAGGGAAACTGAGCACAGGAAGCAAGGAACTGGACACCCTATTGGGTGGGGGTGTTGAGACACAGGCCATAACAGAATTATTCGGTAAATACGGTTCAGGTAAAACACAGATAGCTCATCAGCTGGCGGTGAACGTCCAGCTACCCAAAAAGGAGGGGGGACTAGATGCTAACGCGATATACATTGACACGGAAAACACCTTCAGGCCGGAGAGGATTATTCAGATGGCAGAGGCTAAAGGCTTGGACCCGGATGAAGTCCTGAAGAATACGCAGGTTGCGAGGGCATACAACTCAGACCACCAGATTATTCTAGCAGAGAAGGCAGCTGAAATAGCTGATGAACACAAAATCAAGGTTTTGGTCGTGGATTCATTGACTTCACACTTCAGGGCGGAATACACGGGAAGAGGCAGTCTGGCTGAGAGACAGCAGAAGCTGAACAGGTTCCTTCACCTGCTGCAGAGAAGCATTGGAGACCTCCATAATACTGCAGTTATAGTAACAAATCAGGTAATGTCCAGACCAGATATAATGTTTGGAGATCCTACTACCCCAATCGGGGGGCATATTGTAGGACACACATCCACATTCAGGATTTATTTGAGGAAGGGTAAGGGAGAGCATAGAGTAGCTAAATTAATTGACTCACCTAATATGCCGGATGGGGAGTGTATATTTAGGATAACAGGGAATGGGATCGAGGATTAATCCAGTCTAAACATATCCAGCATATCTTTCTCGGTGAAATGCAATTCTCCTGGAACAACCAAGGAATGAGGGGGTCTGCCGAAATCCAAGTCCAACAATTCTTCCAGGGTACCCACCCGTATAAGGGAATCGCCTCCCAGCCTAGCGATACCCACAAGAGATAAATCATCTACTATTAACCTCTTTTTCTTTTCATCCTCCATTCTCAGCAACAACCTTAATCCCTCATTAACGGTCATGAACCTAGTTTCTTCTGACTTAACATCCAACAAAACCAGTGAATGCAACCCCAAATCATGATTATTCTTTATCACATCATAGGGTGATGTGGGGAAATAATCCCCCTGGGGGAAGGGTAATGTTGTTGTCTTACCAAACTTGTATATCTGCAATCCTGTTTCAGCGACCGCAGAGTATATTGAGGATGAATGGATTATCTTAACCTCAACGCCCTTCTTCCTAGCCCTTAATATAACATCAGCGTGTGTGGTGGCAATCAGGGGATCCCCACAGACAAGCAAAGCAACATCCTTGTGGGGGTTGGATAAAACATTTCCATCGATGTCTTCCTCTAGATCATATCTCCCCAGGACATTGATTTTTTTACCAGCCCATTTCTCTATAACAGACAAGTCGCCGTTAAAGAAGCTTGTGTATAACTCTGCATAGACCACATTTACCTTCTTTAGTGTCTCAATGGCTTTAATGCTGACATCTCCCTCGTCATGAATCCCTAGACCGATGAGATAAAGCATTTTTGTAGATGGGACTGAAAATTAATAAAAAAAAAGAAAAAAGAAAGGAGATTTTAGTGTGCGTTCTCCTTCAACCACTGTATCAGCTGATCTCCTGCTTCTCTGGTGTCTGAGGCCAGGTAACCGGCAACCATAATCTTGTTACCGTCCTTGCTGACAATGTATTTGTCAGGGGATGCCTCAAGTTCTTCAGGGGTAACGGTGGACATTCCGTTCACCACAGGACCTCCAACGATTACGAGGTTCTTGGTGGTGTCGGCTCCTATCTCACTCACTACCAGGTTTCCGACGTCGTTAACAGTCACCTTGGTGTAGGACTCAGTGCCGTCTCCTCCAGATGCTTCCATGGTAAAGTTGCTTACCGTGAACTCACAGCATCCGGCTGATATTGTGTTCCCTACATCGGCTTCTGTTATCTCATCGTATACCACTGTCTCCTCTTCCTGCGTACCGATAAAGAAGGTCGAGTCCACTGCAGACTGCGGGTGACATATCTCAACAGATGTTATCTCGTTGTCGGTTCCCCAGTCAATGGTGTAGGTATCTCCCCCTTCAGGTACGTAGAGGATACTGTCCTGGTCGTCGTCTATTACTTTAGTCGTTATAACATTGCTGTATATGTCATCCTGTAGAACACAGTCACTGAAGGACACGTTGGTACAGTTGTAGGTTTTGTTCGTTGCCGGGTCAGCAAATACACACTCGTTAGCAGAGCCACCGTTGCTTCCGTTGACCAGACACTCTGTGGTGTATACTCCAACAGAGTGGGAATAGTCATCGTCTCCAAAGTCACCCTGACTTCTCTCTGACATGTCGATAACCACTCTCTCCCCGTCCTCGTTTTCTGCATATATAAGCAGGTCGTCTAAGTCTTCGTCATCGTTTATGTCCACACCTTCACTATCACCACATGCGGTTATGTTGTATATGTCTAGGTCAAGCTCTCTTTCAACCCACAGGTCCAGTTCGCTTCCGGAGTTCTCGAAGTCGTCGAAGGTAGATACTACCCCATCTTTAATTGGTGTCGCCAGATCAGGGTCAACAAGCAACAGCGGCTTCGTGTGGTTGTATGCTGACGTACCCCACGGGTTTTTGAGAGACATTATTATGTCATCGTCACCAGCGTCGTAGATCAAAACCATCTCCACATCGTTTACGGTTACATTAGCCCAGAAAAGATCGGATGCATCTTTCTCAACCTCTTCATCGCCAGCTTTGTTCAGGCTGCAGTCATCGTCGTTGAATGCATCAGACAAGGCAACAGTCCTGAAGACTACCTCATCAATCTCTTCACAGCTACAGGGCTGATTGGCTGCATCGTATTCGCCTGGATCTGTACCTGCGTCTGGCTGACCGTTGGTTAGACCCACATTACAGGCATACGCATTAGCGCTTTCATTATCAGTTTCAGTGTCGCACATGTGGTACAACGTGATCTCCTGCTTCGATCCAGAGCCTACTGGCTTGAGGTCAACCTCATAGGTATCAAGATTATCGTCGTCTTCGTCGTCAAGAGAAACGTCTATGAACTGGTACATCTTGCCGTTTATGAGGAAGGCATCTTCATCACCGCTTTCCTCGAATGGTCCGTTGTCCAGTCTCAGATCATATCTGTTGTTTTTCTCGTCCGTTAAGCCCACAACAACCTGATAAGGCTCTTCACCGGGAGCTACTACTATGTTTCCTTCACCGTCACCGGAGCAAACAGCCTCCCTGAACGCGGAACTCATATATCCCTTGAAGGTTAACTTAAAGTCTCCGGGAATATCGAAGTCGTCTCCGATTCTCAGTGCATGCCATAGCTCGTCATCCTGTCCCTCATCTACGTCCTCTGTTAGGGTTACAGTAACCTGATCCAACACTAGATTGTTGTTTGCACCCAAGCCCTTATACTGGGTTATGTCTGTTTCGCAGTCGTTTGAACCATTGCATGGCACAGCGTCAACGCCTACTTTCCAACCAGTCCAGGTTTCGTCTCCGATGGTAAGGAATTCATCGTCCTCAAGAACCAGCTGGTTCTCTATGTCGTAGACTATGATGGATGCTGTCTCAACTCCGCCTGAGGACTCCGCATATACTCCGGAAATCTCCAGCTGATCTACCACAGCGTTACCCATCTTGGATATCTGCCTCTGCACTTCCGTCCCATCTGGTTTCTGTACAGTCAACAGGATACCTGCCACAACATACTCTCCAGAGTATATAAGGTGGTCTATCTTAAACTTGTACCCTTTGTACTCGGAGGTGTATCCTTCGCTTGTTATGTCATCCAGCCTGGCACCGTCAGCCAGTATTATCTTGTCTTCACCGTCTATCTCTTTCACGTAGTACTCCTTGCCGAAGAATAGCATCTTACCCCTGTACTCGAAGTCAACCCAAGCATCACTGCCTGTTCCACTAGCACTAATCATTTTCTGCATGGGGATCCATCCAGCCTTCAGTATGTACTTTATGGATTGTTCTTCAAGTGCCATCTCCAGGTACTCTGGATCATCCTTACCTATGCCGTTCTCATAGTACCACATGCTGCTGGGGTCTATGTAGAGCTTTTCCTTCATAGTGTGGGATGGGTTCTCCAGCGCCTCCAGACACAATGTATGACAAAACAAACAGTGTATGTTGTTGGAGGACATGGTCTGTAGAACTGTTGCCTCAGAAAGCTCCTCGGTATCACAGGATATAGCGTACTGTGTGAAGTCGCCTGGCTCATATGTCTTGCTGCTGTCGCTGAACTGGTACTGTGGGAACGCATCGTCCTGATCATAGAAGTCCGCGCTTATTTCAACATCGGTATCCTGTATGTATTCACCGATTGCTCCGAGAGCTGCTGTCTCAATCAAGACCTTGCCTGTTGCTCCAGCTGCTCCTCCTCCTGCAGTAGCTGCCTCTTCCATGTAGGCCAGGTTTCCGACGGTTGCAGCAATGTTTCCTGCTGTCACAAAGTCGTCTGGTCCTCCTGCATTGGCTTTCTCTCCAACTACTATCTGCACTTTGGGCATGTAGCTGCTGTCATAGAAAAAGCTCGTGTCTATTCCTGTGGAATCCATTCCCGCAAGAACTGGTGTAACAAGTGAAGCTCCTATCATCGCTGCTCCAGCTGCTACTGTTCCTATCTTCTTAAAGTCCATAGATTTCAATTTTCTTCATCACCTTTGTTTTTTTATTTGTTATAGACCCGTATCTCAGATCTATACTAAATAAGAAAGTATTCAGATTATATATATGTGTAAACGAACAATAGAGGGCTTATCTGGTGATTTATTATTTTAAACGTTCGGTTACACTTTAATTGGATATTAAACGTTCATATAGCTTTTATTTAGCCAAAAACCCATTTTTGAAGCTTTACCCACTTAGTTCTCCCGTCTTTGCGTCTTTTTAGTATATTCCGCCTCTCTAAACGGTTTATTACTTCTGAAAGTGTTGATTTAGGTATTCCAGTTGATTTATAGATGTAAGCTTGAGTTATCTCATCATTAGAGGACTCGAGCATCTCGACTATTCTGCCCTCGTTTTCATCCAGTGTATTCTTTATAGAATCCATCACCATAAAGCCCTTAATCTGCTCCCTGCCAGTTACCAGATCCTCCAAAGAATCAGTGTCCTGCCCGCTACCCCGTATCCAGAAAAACAATACTAACACAATCAAAACCAAAAAACCCAGAACAATATGAAACTCATTTAATGTTGTTAGAGTAGTGGAATTTGTCTGCTGCAGTTCATAATTTATCCTGAAAGAAAACACATCAGAATCAGGATATACCAGTAAACCGTTCTCTATAGGAGAGAATAGGATGTCCCCCGAGAGAGGTAGTATCTTTGTGGCAGGGGGAAAATGCAGGTATATCAAGGTATGTCGCTGATTAGCTGATGTTGAATAACGCACAGTCCACTTGGAACCGTTCTTTCCCACTAAATGATCGGTTGAGTAATAAAGACGCACCTGATTCCCTTCACCACCCAGAAACTTAACAAACACCCTATCCCCCATACTCTCAGTAGTATAGATCAGTTCCTCATCATTGACCCCAACCACTCTTAAATCATCCACTGGACAGGGAATAACCGCCCCTGCTGTTTCATCACTTAAGGTTAAGGCCTTCTCCACATCAACAAACCCGTTTTCCTTAATATCAAGGCTTATGTAATCAACAGAAGAGATTCCAAACTCATTAGAATACACGCCAAGATTAGAGACCTGAGCAAGGGATAAGTGCACAAAAAAAAGGGTAATCAATAAGTATCTTATTATGGATTTCATGTTTCCTTCATCAAGTTTACATGCTACGACCTTCATCTGCCTCGCTGAGAATCTTTTGGTAAAGCCTTTTTCTTTCATCATCCTTTAAGAGAGACATAATCTGCGAGGCATAAGACTGACTAACCTCGGAAACATCAGCCAGTATGGAATGCATCTCATCCAATGACAGGCTTACACTATGTGGTTCAATTATTTCAATAGCAGAAGGCCCATATCTCATAACAATTGAGATAAACCATCTGAAATCCCTCACCAGAAATTTTATCTCCGCAACACCTGAAAAGTAATCACCTGATTCATCCTTTTTTATGTCAAAAAACCGCACCCTCAAGACGTCAACATATTTCTCCCCCACCAGATTACCGAATATTGTGGTCTCAAGCGCCTTCTCAGCAGCCTCCTGGTCGTTGCCCTGAACCTCGATATATGCTCTCCCCAGAATAAACCCCCCACTCAACTTCTTGGACAAATCAATATCTTCATTGAATTTCCTGTCAATCAACGGTTCATTGCTCATTGTTCAATGTATTGTATTTCAATGTAAAAATATTATCCAGTGTTTTCTATTAACTCCTTCAGAGCCGCAACCCTCTCTCTCCTGATGGAGCCATCCACCCTGTCCCCCCGGGAGCAGACAGCACCCCTAACCCCCAGTATATCAATACCGGCATCAAGGATGGCTTTAACATCTGCTCCATCCAGCGAGCCGCCTACCGCAACCAGAAGACCTCTCTCATGTGCTACACCAGCTAATCCGGCTAAATCCCCGCAAGACAGGTGGTCAAAGAGATTCCTGCCATCCTTTAAGGCAGTGTCAAGCATGTAAACATCAGCTCCTGCCTTAACAGAGGCCCTCAGAACATCCTTAGGGGATATTGAATCAATCAGTTCATAGTCTGCATAACCTGCAACAACAACCTTCGCATCAGTATTACACCCCCTAACTGACTTTACAACAGATGATGCAATATCCAAACCCTGGGAGAAATTTTTAGCACCATATAATCCTATTTTCACGTAATTCACTCCCAGAGACGCAGCACCCCTAGCAGCCAGTGAAGCTGTTCCAGGCAGGTAGGGGAAATCACCTACGGCAGCGCTTACCTCCCTTGCTGCCGGAACCACCCCCTGGATTTCAGATATAACCCAGGGGTAATTAGCACCCAACGAGCCCTCATCCGGGTTTTTGACATCTATTATATCCGCACCACCCTGAACTGCTTCCACCGCCTCAGCCCTGTTTCTTGGACTAACCAAAAGCCTCATTTTTAGAAACCTCAACCATAGTAATAATATAGGTGTTTATCTATGAATTTGCTTGCTGATATAAGACTCAGGTGGTATGATGACAGCAGCCTTATGCTTGAGGACGAGAGAGAGCTTATAGCGTTGTTCCTTGACACCCTAGGGGTTAGCAGGGAGACAGCGATTGATATATTCGAGGCCCTTCTTAAGGCAAAGAAAAGGGATATGGGATTAACAAGCGATGAGTTAAGGGATGAAATAATCAGGTTGAGAGAGAATAGGGGAAAAAAGAACATAGAGAAGGGTTTAACTATGAGGAACCTGCAGATTTGGCTGAGGTTTTATAGGGATATAGAGCTCGTGGAAAGGTTTGGTTCAAGATACAGGTTCGCTAAAAACAAGAAACCAAGCCAGGCATTCAGGGACTACACCAAGCCGGAGGTCATAGATAAAAGCTCTGACTTCATGTACCGCCTTCTAAAGGAGATAGAGAATAGATATGGAGTCAAAAAATAAGTGCTCCAGATGCAACAGGGATTCTGTTACAGAATTAAGCTACCTCGGGGAATCGCTTTGCAAAAGATGCTTCAGCCAGCTATTTGAGAAGAGGGTGAAGAAGACGGTGAGGTTGAATAAGCTCTTGGCGCGAGATGATAGGATAGGTGTTGCCTTATCAGGGGGAAAGGATTCTGCCGTAGCACTCTACATAATGAAAAAGCTGGTGGACAGTGTTCCCTCCTCGGAGTTGGTTGCTTACAGCATAGATGAGGGTATTGAAGGCTTCAGGGATAAATCAATTAAGGCAGCATCCGGATTATGTGAACAGCTTGAAATAGAGCATCGGGTTTATTCATTCAGGGAGAGTTACGGGTTCACCATAGACGAACTCGTTGGGAAACCAGGCCCAGATAAGAGAGCGCCCGTATGCAGCTATTGTGGTGTCTTAAGGCGGAAGCTTCTAAACGAGAAGGGCAGGGATTTAAGCCTGGATAAGATTGTTACAGGTCATAACCTGGATGATGAAGTACAGACCTCGCTTATGAACTACATCAGGGGGGATTTAGAGCGTATAGAGAGGATGGGAGCCAACGTCGGGGTTCTAAAAGATGCCGGCTTTGTTCCGAGAATTAAACCTTTAAGGGAATGCCCTGTAGAGGAAATCCTTGAATACGCCAAGATAAAGGAGATACCCTTCTATTCTAAAAGATGTCCCTACTCAGGGGAGGCGTTCAGACAGACTATCCGAAAGGTTATTGATTTATTGGAGGATAATCACCCAGGCAGCAGGTTCCAGATACTCAACTCCACCGACAACCTCACAAAGAAGCTTAAGGCGAACAGAGTATACGGTAAAATAAACCAGTGCATCATATGCGGGTACCCTACCTCAAAAGAGAAATGCAGGGCCTGCCAGATAGCAGAGGAACTCGGATTAGACAACTAAAACATACCCCCCATACCGTCAATAGGGGGTGGGAAGTGGCCTCTGCATCATGTAAAAGAGGAGGAATACCACACATAAGACCATGAAAACGAAGGATGCCAGACCATACATTAATCCAAGGATTAAACCAGAACGGTAGATGTTCACCTGCTCTGTCTCCGCAACTAAGGTGAATGCAGTAGCCATAAATAACATTACCACAAGCATGATTGGTATAATCACCAAACCTATAGCACTCATCATTAAAAAAAAGTTAAATAATCAGAGTAAAAAAAGAAACCCAAGCTCTTCAAAGTCGCACCTATAGTGCCAGAGACTGATCCTACAACAGATGTTACCACAAACATGACACCATAAGATATAGCACACAGTATAACAAAACAGCTACCAATGAAACCCAGAATACCGCATTCCTCGCTAAACGAACCACTGCCCTTGAAAACAACCGAGGCAACCCTCATGAACGCTGTTGAAACAAGCAGTATAATAACCAAGGCCAGTGGTGCGCCAACAAGAAAAATAGCCCCAGAAATCAAGAGACTTATCAATCCAGCCATTAAATCCCCTAAAGCAGCGATCAGGGAAAAAAGTGAAAAAAACAGAAAAGCAATCAAACCCAAAAGGAAACCAACATAGGCAGTAGACAATATACCCTCCCTCAGATCCGGCTTCCTTGACCTGAATTCTTCAACAACAGACTCCGGCTTAAACAAAAGCCTGAACCAGATGATTAGATAATCAATTAAAAAAGACATTTTAACCGGTTAATTGATTGCATAATCAACTAGTTATATCTGATATCTCGGTCTTTATTTTCTCGGCTGTTTTCCTGCCCACGACAGATGCAAGCCCTTTGATGTCTGCCTCCCCCAGGTCAGATGGTTTCTGATATCCCCTGTTGTATAAACGTCTAGCCCTGACCCTGCCAATACCCTTTATTCTTATTAAGGGAACAAGCTCTTCCCTGATGCCGTTACGGAGCCTTAACTCCATCTTGCTCATCTCTCCCGCTGACTTCTTCAATTCAAGGATTCGCGCAATCTCGGAAGCAGAGTAAGCAAGCCACTCAGCCACCGAAGTCCTCCGGTAAAGCATTCCGGGAGGAATATTAAAGTGCTCGTATATAAACTCCTCCGATTCCTCAGAAATCCACGACTGAAGAAGACTGGCCGTCCGGTACCGTTCCAGGAAACCATAATCCAGGTCAAAGCCGTCCAGATCCCTTAAAAGCTGCCCCGAGTTCTGGAAAGCATCCTCCCACAGCGTCTGCTCATTCTCTTTCTTCACATACAACAAAGGCAGCTCATCTGAATCACACAGCATCTCCAGCAAACCAAGAGATGGAAAGCTACCCCCCTCTTCCGCTTTCTGCATCAGGTTAATGTAATTGAATGCAGTCTTGGGGTCGATATATAACTCAGAAACCCGCTTGCCCAAATCCGTAGGCAACAATAGATCATTCACGCCGGTCTTGATGAAACCCCAGAGCTCAAGCTTATCCAACACCGTCTCCAGCAGTGAACTAAAACCCTCGATACCATACTGGAATCCGAAGAAGGTGGACTGAAAGAACTCCGTCAGGGAATTCTCTGTTCTCGTGAATGATGAAGCAATCGAAGCCAGCACATGACACCTGAGGACCGGCTCCACGCCAAGCGCCGAATGTATGGATTCAATCTCTCCATTAACGTATTTCTCGAAAACAAAATCTGCCTCCGACTCGCTTCTAGCTATGGAATACGCCAAACCGACCCTGTCATATTTAGGTCTCCCTGCCCTGCCAACCTGCTGCTTGTACTCCAGAACAGGGATATATTTCGAGCCAGAGCCAGTATACCTGGTTAAATCCCGCACGATAACAGTCCGGGAGGGGAGGTTTACTCCCGCAGCAAGCGTCGGAGTCGCTGCGATAACCTTCAGCAACCCATCCCTGAAGGCGTCCTCAATCAACGTCCTCTGCCTGCCGGTAATACCCGCGTGATGGAATACTACACCATGTTTGGCGCACGCAGAAAGCCTCTTGCACTGCTCTGTGGGAGAGCTCAACGCGTTAAGTATCTTTTCACCCAAATCCTGTAGTTCAACACCACAATCTAGGCTGAGATCTGACCCAAGCTTCTTCGCCACAGACTCAGCACTCCTTCTGGAGCTGACGAAAACAAGAGTCTGCCCCCCATCCACCAGCGACTCCCTCACAAGCTCAACCAGTTTCCGGTTCTTATCTGCTCCAACAGCAACCTTCTCCGTTAACTTTACAGGCCTCCATTCAGAGGATACGAGCTCTGCATCAAGCCATCCGGAAAGCTCCTGGGGGTTTCCTACTGTAGCTGACAACGCCAGAATTTGCATCTCACTGAACAATTTCCTGAATTTCACAGCCAGTATCTCATACACAGGCCCCCGATCTGATGCTATCAAGTGCACTTCATCCAGGACCAGCATGCCGGTGTTCTCAAACCACTGCGGCCTGGACCTCAGAATGGAATCACATTTCTCTGCCGTGGAAACAAGAACATCGAAGTCCAGGCTTTTCCTGTATCTGGAGGAATCAAGGTCTCCCATCTCAATCCTGACCCTGAAGCCGAGTTTCTCGTATTTTTTGAAGTCCCGGTATTTCTCGTAGGCTAAAGCCTTCAATGGCACTATATAGACTATCTTTTTACCCTCCGACAGCTTCCCAGCCATCAACAACTCCGCTGCGAAGGTCTTGCCGGATGCTGTGGGGGTCGATAAAACAGTGTTCCTACCCTCCATGGCCTTACTTTCCACGAGCAGATTCTGGGGGGGATAGAGTTCCACTATACCCTCAGAGCTGAACAAGTCCCTGAATCTCCCGGGGATGGGTGTATCATCCAAGTGCATTCTCCAACATACATATACGATTCAGCGAATGAAATAATCACCTATATTTTGATGTGGATTCCATATATTATATACTCAACGAAAGGGGCTGTGGGGTAACCAGGCATCCTAGCGGGCTCCAGAATCAATGGAGCGCTGATTTCCCGCAGGGGAGAGATGACGAAAAACAGGTCAGAGACCGATAAGTCTTGAAGAAACTGGATGGAGTGACCTGCCGATGGGGGTTCAAATCCCTCCAGCCCCAAGACTTTATTTTTTTATATGATAGGTGATAGAGAATGGAATGTGAGCTCTGCGGTAGAAGCATGATAGAAGGCAGGAAGGTGAAGGTAGAGGGTTCTATTGTAACAGTCTGCGACCAGTGCTCGGAATACGGGGAAGTAGTTAAGCCGGTACCGGTAATTCTGGATAAACCAAGAAAGCCAGAAAAGAAGAGGAGATATGATTTCAGCCTGAACATCCAGGAGGAGTTAATAGAAGACTATGGGATAGAGGTGAAGAAAGCTAGAGAGAGAAAAAACATGAAACAAGAGGAGCTGGCTAAGAAGATAAATGAACCCGCATCCATGGTAAAGAAGATAGAGTCAGGGAAGATGAAGCCGAGCATAAAAATAGCGAAACGGGTAGAAGGCATCCTTGGAATAAAATTAATTGAAAAAATAGGGGAAAAAGAGATAGATAAATCGGATAGCGGGGAAAGAAAAGAGATAACCCTGGGGGATGTCATAACCATAAGAAAGAAAAAAAGAGGCTGAAATGGGGTACTGGATCATATTCCTGATAACATTTATTGCAGGGACTGCGGTGTTAATGCAGACCAAATATGAAAGGCATCTGAAAATAATCTTTCTCATAAGGACACAGCACTTTATTAACGCAATAGATTTTGTCTCGAAAATAGCTCCAAGATTCTGGCTCTTTCTCGTGGACGCAGCACTGCCTCTCTTCTTCGGCGGCGTAGGATTCGCCTATCTCTCAAAACAAGAGGAGTCACATAGAAACCTGAACATATTACTTGCCTTCAGTGGATTCATAACTGCATTAGTCATATCCCCTGACATTATAACGTTTCTGGTAATTTCCCTGCTAATGGTACTCGGGCTACACAGCCTGAAGAAGAGAAACACGTCAGCTGACTTCATCACAGGCTCCATATTTGTAACCATCATCACGTTGAAGATTCTTGGGGGTTTATCACTGCTCGGACTCTCAATAAATCTTCCGACAGAGTACATATACCCTCTTGCATTAATTGAGGGGACATTAGGCATAGTTCCGCTGATGTTCATCGCCTTCATAGCCCAGGCATATGATATCGTATTTGAGGGTTCGCAGAGACCCGGCGTTTCCCCTGCTCTGCCTGATGTGAGGGATGGTGAGCTAGGTCTGAGTTTCCCGGGAACAGACATATTCATTCCATTCATATATGCATTAATCGCCGTTGCTACAGTACTCTTCCCCCATGAATTCGCTCACGGAATAATCGCGAGAGTGCATAAGCTCAAGCTGAAATCAACAGGCCTGTTAACCCTGGGCATCCTGCCCATAGGGGCGTTTGTCGAGCCCGATGAGGAAGAGATTAAGGAACGACCAAGCCTGCAGAAGACGCAGATATTTATCGCAGGCTCCTTCGCCAATCTCCTGGTTTCCCTGCTGGCCGTGGTTTTACTGGCTTCTATCTCTCCAATCTATCTGGCAATGAGTTCTGAGGGTGTGGAGATAACAGACTTCGACTCTAATTCAAGCCTGAAGGGGAATATTGCTGTGGGAGAAATACTTTGTGAAATAAACAATCACCCAGTAACCAGTATAACAAGTTTCAAGGAGGTTGCATCCCATCTAATGCCGGGGGATAACGCCACACTCACCACAAACAAGGGCTCATACACGGTAACGTTGGCTGAGCACCCGGAAAACAGTAGCAGAGGGTATATGGGGATAATAGTAAGACCCTACAACAGCATTATCGGATACAGAATAATTGACTTCATCACTACCGCATTATTCTGGATATGGTTCTTCAATTTCAACATCTGTCTTGTGAATCTACTTCCTATAGTGCCATTCGACGGCTGGCGTATTCTTGAGGAATTAACGAAAACCTTCCGAGTAAACCAAAAAGAAGCTATGAAGATAGTCAAGGGTGTGGTAGCTTTCTCCCTGTTCCTGTTGCTCCTGAATGCACTACCACTCTTGACCCAGGCCATCAACTTGTTTATAGACCTATTAAGCAAAATCTAGAACCTTACCCATGTAAACACCTTCCCTTCTGTAACCAAATTTCCTGTAGTAGTTTCTCGCACCAATACCGCTTGTCACAAGAACCTGCTTCATGTCGAACTCCTCCCTGCTAATCCTCTCCGCTTCAGATAAAAGCTCTCTACCGTAGCCCCTGTGCTGCCACTCGGACAACGGCTTCTCCCCCACCTCAACCATCGGTCCATAAACGTGTAGCTCCCTTACCAGGGCAGTGTGTTCATCGATCTCAGGCCTGAAGGGTTTGGATGGAATCCGCAGCCTCAGGAAACCGATGAGAATATCCTTTCTCCGGTCCTCGAAGGATAGAAAGATTTCCCTGCCCCCGCTGGCAGTATACTCTATTCTGCTGAGTTCTATGTCATCAATTCCTGGCTCAACCCCCCTGGAAAGGAATCTACCAACCTCCCTGCACCGTATACACCTGCATTTCACGCCAAGCTCACTCATCCTACGGTAGAGTAATTCCCCCAGATTGCTGGCCTTAATACCAGCCTCTACCAGATTAGATGGTATGTCTCTCATAATCCTCATAGTCCTAATCCATGGAGGCATTACCTTCTTGACCTTAACCAGCAAATCCACCGCATCATCTGTCTCAAGCGGATGGAATAAACCTCCCCTCCACATTTTGTAGTACTCAGTGCCCTTGATTACCAGACAGGGATATATTTTAAGCATATCCGGCTTGAATCTCTCCTCATTAAACACCATCTCGAAGCCCCTCAAGTCCAGTTCAGGTCTGTTGCCCAGAAGACCTGGCATCATGTGATAAGAGACCTTCAAACCCGAATCCTTCATCTCTCTGGTGGATTCAACAACATCATCCACCCTATGACCCCGGTTCACCCTGTGGTATATGAAATCAAAGGGATTCTGAACTCCAGTCTCCACCCGGGTGACCCCGAAAGAAAGCATCCAGTTAATCTGTTCTCTCCTAGCCCAGTCAGGTCTCGGCTCGAAGGTTAAGCCAACACACCGGACCATTGAGCTCTCATTTTCTCGCTGAATATCCTCCCTGTATCTGAATCTTTTTTCTCCGGAATTGAATCCCTTAACGAAAACATCCTCCCCATTTCGTTTTATGCTTTCATGGTTTGATTCGAAGTCGTTCATCGCCCTAAGGCATTCCTTCACAAACCAGTCCTGATAGTCTATGCATTGAGAAGTCAGGGTTCCCCCCATCACAATCAACTCCACCTTGTCCACCGAATGCCCTATGCTCTTGAGCTGATGAAGGCGGAACGTGGTCTGCAGATAGGGATGGAAGGAGTACTGGATTGCTCTCCTGGCAGCAGGTTCCTTGCCAGTGTAACTTTGGGGGGTGTTTATTTCAGGGCCACCTGGACAGTAACCGCATCTACCGTGAGGGCATCTATGCGGCCTTGTCATCACAGCAACAACAGCCACACCAGAGAGTGTTCTAGAGGGTTTCTTCCTCAGAAGCTCAAGGAATCTCTTCCTTCCACTAGGACCCAAGCGGTCAAGTATCTCGGAATCCCGGGGTATGCTCTCAAGACTGTAACTGCATGAGACCTTGATTTTAACCCTGTTTAGATCATCCTTGGAGGATATCCCACCTTTTTTGAGAAGAGAGATTATCTCTGAGAGAGCTTTATCTGATTCCATAGTTAAAGAATCTGATAGGATGAAGACTACAGGACCTTTGTTTCCTTCTGCCTCATTGAACGGCTTATTTGTCCAGCAATCTTGTTCCTCATAGACTTGCTCTGTATATCACTGTATTCCTGCACCTTCACTTTGTTGTTGTCGAATTCTATATTGAATTCATCAGGATACTCGTCCACTAAGCCCTCTGCAATCCTCTTCAGGAAATTTTGTTTTATTCGACCCATTTTTTTGTGTTCAGAGGTTTTGATAGATATCTAATATGGAACCGAAGTTAAAAATATCGAACAGTGTTCTCTGCCTTTCCACCACCCTAACTATATCGGGCTCACCCCATATCTCTCCAAGCTCTTTCGCTTTATCAACCGCATCGTCCATGTTCCCCAGCTGATCAATCAGTCCGTAGTCTCTTGCATCGCTCCCCAGATAGATTGAGCCATCCGAGAGATTTCTTGTGTAAGAGTAGGAGAGGTTTCTGTTGGCTGCCACATCAGAGATGAAATTATGGTATATTTTATCCACCATGTGCTTTAGTTCCTCTTTTTCTCCCTCCTCCATAGGCCGGTAGGGGCTGCCTATATCTTTACTATCCCCTGATTTAATCACGGTTACATTAATCCCAAGTTTATCATATAATCCATAGTAGTGCTGTAGGCTCATTATAACACCTATGCTACCTGTCATGGAGTCCTGGTATGCTATAATCCAGTCTGCTGCTGAGGCAGCATAGTATGCTCCGGAGGCACCTACCTCACCTATCCTTGCAACAACAGGTTTCCTGGTTTCCCTGACAGCCTCCATGAGTTCCCGGCTGGCTGAAACACCACCCCCGCCGGAGTTTATGTCCAGTATCACTGCCTTGATTTCGTTGCTGGAGTCAGCGTACTCCAGTTTTCTCTTGATGTCGTCTACCTTGGCGCATGCTGGCACACCGGTCAGGAAGCTTCCGCTGCATCCCTCCATCGTTATCTGGCCCTTCACGGGAATAACCAGGATTTTCTGACCTACCAGGGGCAACTGGTTCAGGTCCATCAACTCATCTACCATGAAATACACCCCAACAGCTCCCAGAATAAGGAAACAAAGCATACCAGCAGCCAATAAAATCTTCCACCTGCGTTCCATTTTTTTTTATTTGAAGTCTTGGTTTTATGCGGCTGTCGGGATTTGAACATAAGGGCGCCTTCCCCGCCCTCGCTCATCCCCCAGGGGGGATGGCGCGCAGAGAGCTTTGCTCTCTCGCGTATCAACCCATCCGAGCCTTTCTCTCTCAAGAGATAGTTCGATGCGGCTGTCGGGATTTGAACCCGAGTCGCTGGCTTGGCAAGCCAGAGTGATAACCAGACTACACTACAGCCGCTTATCCGAGGATGATATTATCGTTCCTCCTCTGCATTATGTCTAAATTAATTGGTTTCAGGAAATAAATAGCCGTAAACATGACTGCTAAGAGTCTCAGAGACTATTGTTTCTGTCTAAAAAATACGGGGTGATAAGATATGTATTTTTTGCGTTCTGTTGGAGGGTAGAAAACAGGTATGTATTTTTACGTGGAAGTTAAAAGATATTATTTAAAGCTTAGTGGGTGATGGATAATGGTTGAGAGAGTTAAAACGGGTGTTGATGGTTTAGATGGTTTGGTTGATGGTGGGTTCCCGGAAGGTTCTTGTGTCTTGGTTTCTGGTTCCCCGGGTACTGGGAAAACTATTTTTGGGTTGCAGTTTCTTGTGGAGGGTGCGTTGAATGATGAGCCTGGAATCTATGTTACGTTTGAGGAGTCTAGGGAAGCAGTCATTAGCCAATGTCAGGGATTTGGGTGGGATCTAGAAAAATTTGAGGGAGAGAATAAGATAAGGATTAATTCTGTTGACCCTATGACTCTCAAACAAACCCTTGAGAAGGTAGAGAAAGAGAAGGAGGAGATTAATGCTAGGAGGTTGGTGCTTGATTCCCTGACAACGATAGGTATCTATGCCACATCTTTTGTCAGCCCTGATAGCATAGAGGTAGCTGATATAATGGATGATAAGGTGGAGATCACAAGACCCATTATAGGCGAAGCCTTCACCAGAAGGGCAATCCATTATTTGATAGGAAGGATTAAAAAAACAGGATTGACCACAGTAATGATCTCCGAACTCGGAAAAGAAAGCAACTACCTATCAAGAGATACT
>NJEG01000041.1 GCA_002254565.1 Candidatus Altarchaeales archaeon ex4484_2
AAATAATTACTTAACTGTGAAGTCATACATAAAAGTTGTTTCATCGGCTTGGAGAACGGCCTCCACAGCTTAAAGAAAAAAAAAGCGGAACGCCTCGGACAGGACTTGAACCTGTGACCACTTGGTTAACAGCCAAGCGCTCTACCAACTGAGCTACCGAGGCATGAATGAGGAGATTATATCATATATTCTTTTATTCTTAAATATTCCTTATGGACGAAAGAGACTGCATCTTCTGCCGGATTGTTAAAGGAGAGCTGCCAGCCAGGAAAGTATATGAGGACGAGGACGTAATCGGCTTGCTGGACATCCAGCCCTTCTCCAGGGGCCATGTCTTGGTCATCCCAAAAAAACATGTTGTGTGGTTCCACGAGATGAGCGAGGAACTTACTGGGAAGGTATTTAAGGCTGCGAACAGGATATCTCAAAAGATGAAAAAAGCGTATGATGTTGAATATATTGACCTCTTCGCCAGGGGTATGAGAATCCCGCACGTGCACATATTTCTCATCCCAACCATGAAGGGAGAGAAGAATGTATTCGACATGTTTGTGAATATGTTCAGTTACGTGCAGGAGAATCTAACAAACCCCTTTTCCGATGAAGAAATGGACGAAATAGCTGAGAAACTGAGGAATGCATGAAAGGAATGATGTATATGGTGTTAGCTGACATACACGGGAGCATGGAGAAACTGGATAAGGCAGTGGAGTATGCTAGAAAAGAAGATATCATGTCAATACTCCTGCTAGGGGACCTCCCATCCTATGGAGAATTCCAGGATCTTGATAGAAACATTGAGTGGTGTGAGAAAACCCTGAACAAGCTGGAAGACTTCAACCTGCTGGCCATCCCCGGAAACTGCGACTCACCTAAACTAATAGCTGAACTCGATGAGAGAGGAATAAACCTCCACAAAAAAATAAGGGTCTTCAACGACACATCCTTGATAGGATTCGGTGGCTCCACTGTGACACCCTACCAGACCCCCTTCGAGTTAAGGGAGGATGAAATACGTGAGAGCCTGGAGAAACTAATGAAGAAAACAGTGACCGGGAAAAAAATCCTTGTGGTGCATCAGCCACCATGGAACACCAGATGTGATGTAACCCACATTGGAGTGCATGCGGGGAGCACGGCCATAAGGGAGATTATAGAGGTATACCAGCCCGAGCTTGTCATATGCTCGCACATACACGAGTCCAGGGGAAAAGACTTCATAGGGGAAACAAGAATACACAATACAGGAGCCTTACTGGACGGTTATTTCAGTGTGCTGGATTCAGAGGACTTGACAGTTGAACTACATGAGCTGGGTGGAAAATGAGAGAAATCCTTCAGGTAAAAACCAGGAAGAAGACAGAGTTTTTGGATATAACAAGAGAGATACGGGATTTACTCGCGGGGGAAGGGATCAAGGAAGGTGTTATGGTATTGTATACCAGACACACAACCACCGGGTTGACTATAAACGAAAACGAAGAGGGTTTAGTAGCTGACATGGAGCATATACTGGAGAAGCTTGTTCCCCCAGCTGACTATAGACATGACAGGGTAGACAACAACGCGGACTCGCATCTGCGCTCTCTCATACTAGGCCAGCATCTGGTGATTCCATTTAGTAACAACATTCTTGATCTTGGAAGCTGGCAAAGGATTTTCTTTGTTGAACTAGACGGCCCCAGAACCAGAAACATTATCGTTAAAGCGATAAGAGACTAAACGATTATGCGTAAACTATTTATAATTCAATAACCAAAGATATATAAGCTAGGGTAAGTGTTTCCACTTATGTAATAAAATGAAGTTTCCAGGAAGGAAATCACAGGGGGCTATGGAGTACTTGATGACCTACGGGTGGGCTATTCTCGCTGTTATGATTGTGGGAACAGCCCTATATCAGATGGGTGTGTTCAGGATGGGACAGAACGCGATGGGTCAAACTGGTTTCGGGGGCGTCAGGCCCATAGACCATTCAAGTGGTGATTCAAACACCCTACATGTTGTTTTCATGAACGGTGCTGGAGCGTCTATTACGTTGAATGTGACCCTGGCTGATTCCATGTATAATGCGGGTTATATGGGGCAGGGTGATATAACTACTGTGAGTCTACAGCCCTCCGATGATCTGGTGGCCATATGCCCCACGGGTGCTAACGGCTACAACGTAAAATTAAATGTATCTTATGTGAACCAGGCTACTGCTTTAAGTCATACCTTAAGTGGTAGAATCTGGGGTCCATGTTAATATATATGAGGTGTTAATACAAAATGAGCTGGAATAAAAAAACAAATGTGACTATCTTAGTGGTTATGGTGTTGTTTTGGAGCTTAACAGCTTCTGCTGTGGAACAAAAGAGGATTTTATTTTACGAAAAAAACTCAGCTAAAGGATATACTATAGAAGACAAGTACTCCACCTTCAAGGATGCTCTGGAGGGGAGGGGGTATGTTGTTGAAAGCCTGGATATTGAACTGAGCAGGGATGTTTTACAGACAAGAGATCCTGATGTCTTGGTTATAGCAGCACTCTCAGGTTCGCTGTCATCAACCGAGCTAGCAGCAATATTCGAATTTGTTATGCAGAAAAACAGGGGATTATTCATTCTAGGTGGTTCGCTATCAAAGAAGGGTATTACTCCAGCAAACCAGATAACGATACCCTTTGGTATGACACTTGATTCCGCTATATTAGAAGATGAAAGAAACCCTGTTGTTGAGGGATCAAACCCGACCACAAAAAAGGAAAATTTTGTGGTGAATACATTTAACCCAGAGAATGATCCTACAATGGGGTTGGCTATCCAGGGAGTGCGTGAGATAGCATTCTTCGGAGGGCCCGGGATAGATCTTCCTAAATCAGACCAGAACTCTAACGTGAAAACAGTTGCCATATGTGGCAGGAATACATACTCCCCTAATTCGCAGATATTCCAGAAAGGCAGTCGTCCTCCTATAGCTGCAGCTGGTGTCGTGGGAGAGGGCTTGGTTTTTGTTTTAAGTGACGAGGACATGCTAGCAAACGATTACCTGGATACCAGCAAATACAAATACGATAACCTGCGGTTTGGAACTAATATAGTGGACTGGCTTAGGACGACGAAGATAGCCTCGAATGTATCAGCAGACATTGATCAATTAATAATAGCTATTGGCTCCTGCATTATATTAAAAGATAGACTAAATGAAACCCTACAGGAAACACAGGACAGGTTAGACAAGACAATAAAAGAGAAAACAGCTCTCGCTCAAGACTATGAGGAACAAACCATGGAATTGAATGAACTCAAGGGGCAGGCAGACCCAATTTTGAAAATAAGCTATATGTATTGGGCGATTGCTGTTGTTGCAATAGCTGTGATAATACTCTCGGTTGTTGTAGCAGGCAAGAAAGCCAAGAAGGCTCCCTCAGATGAGAAAGATGAGGTCTTTGGCTATGAGTTCGAGGAAGGCTTCGGTGAAGAGGAAGATGCCAGTAACTTAGATGCTGATGAGGAACTCACCGACTTCACGGATGTGGGAAAGGAGGTGAAGGGTAAGGAGTAGCTACTACTCCTCTATCTTTTTTTTATTTTTATATCCTTTTTTCTTTTCGAGAGATTACTCAGTAACTCCTTGAATTCCTGGTCAGAAAGTTGCTCTCGCATCTTACCCTGCTGGTATAGTTGGATTAGAACAAGCTCAATTTCCCTAGCCTGCTGGGGTCTTGCAAGCCGGATATTAGCGAGTCTCTCTCTTGCGTTGGGCGTAAGAATCTGGGTTATGACCCTCTTGATTAAAGCATTAATCTGAGCCTCCTGTTGTTCATGTTTCTGTTGCTCCTGCATCTGATTTTGTTGTTGATAGAGCAGCTCCTGCATTTTTTTCTTTCTAATGATATCGAGATCTCTATCAGACATTTTATATATTATCCTGTTTCCTTCAGTATCCTAAGGGCTATAGTATCCATGTAAGCCTGCCCCTTTGGGGTTACCCTCCTGCCTTTATCTGCTTTCTCTGTGAAACCTATGTTGTCGAATTCCTGTAGTATAACCCTGATAATCTTCCCACCGCCTTTATAGGCTTTCTCGGGCTTAACGCCCTTGTTTTTTCTGCCCCCATAAACGCCCCTCAGTCTCTGAACACCAACAGGACCCTTCATGTATATCTGTCGCAGGATGGATGCGGAGCGCATCCACCACCAGTTTTCATCGTCTGGTTGTCTCTCCTTATGAGCGCCTGTTTTGATAAAGGATGTCCAATCAGGTTTTTTTAACTTGATATTGTTTTTCAGATCATCTGCTACTTCAGGTATAAACTTTTCTGGTTTAACCTCGTATGGTGTGGCCATTCTTAATCCAGTATTTCCTCCTTGTTGAAAAATATAGGTGTCTCGTATGAATTTGATTTCTCTGAATCCGAGGCGTGTACTATATTATATGATATATCTGAGGCGTAGTCTCCTCTTATACTGCCCATCTCAGCCTCCAGGGGATTTGTAGCGCCTACTATCTTCCGGATCAGTTTTATACCCTCTTCGATGCCACTATCTTTCATTTCAATTACTAGGGGTATGATATGTCCTGATGTCACGTACTGAATCAGGTCATCGAAGAATGTCTTTCCTTCATGCACTGCATATAATCTCTCTGCTGTTTCCCTGTTGAGTTGTGTGATCTTTATGGCCTTAATGCTGAAACCGTATTTCTCGAATCGGGATATGATTTCTCCTACCAGACCTCTCTCCACACCGTCTGGTTTAATAACCACTAGAGTCTTCATTTTTTCTTTTTCTTCTTGGATTTATCCCCCTCCTTTTTTATTGTCTTCTTCTTGGGAGACTTCTTTTTCTCTACTTCCTTTTCCTTAGCCTTCTCTTTAGAGGATTTCTTTTTCTCATTCTCTACTTCTTTTTCCTTGGCTTCCTTCTTTTTTTGTTTTTTACCTGATTCCTTCTCAGCTAAAACCTTCAGATGAGCATCCTTCTCCCGTCTGTATTCCCTGGTCCACTTAACCTTTCTTGCTTTCCTCCTCAGCTTCAGCATGTTTTTCTCGCATTTATTGCTGCAGAAGTATAGCATACCACCTCGGCTCGTGACATAAATCTTCTCAGTGCCTTTCTCGATATCTGCGTTACAGAAAATACACTCCATTTTTTTTTTTAGTTCAGGGGTTTAGCTTCCCTCTCAACCTCTCTCAGGTCGAGTATATCTCCTTTTTGGATGGGGGAGCTGACGTTTCTCCTGATAACTCTTCCCTTAGTTTTCCCTTCCAGAATCTTGCACATGACTTGCATCACTTCACCGAAGATACCCGTCCTTCCTATGATTTTGACTACTTCAACGTTGGTCATTTTTTTTACTTCAGTTCTTCAATCTTCTCAACAATCTCCTTCACCAGGTCTTTTGCTTTCCCTTCTTCCACGATAGCAGCGGAAGCGCAGGGAACGTGTATACCTACTGAGTCACCTATCTCTGCCTTGGGGGTATATATATACGGTATCTCCTTCTCTTCACATATCATAGGTAAATGCATTACTATCTCGGCCGGTTTAATGTCAGAGCCTATGAGAACAAGCTTTGCATTACCTCTCTCAACGGCCTTTGTAACCTCATTGGTTCCTTTTCGTGTCTTACCCGAGTTCCTAGCAATTTCTAGTGCCTCAAGCGCCTTGTCAACAAGCTCCTTAGGAGCTTCAAATGTTACATAACTCATTTACTGTACCTCCAAATCACGTATAATAACTTTCTCATTGGTTTATCTAGAAAACCTGAAGTTAGAGTATACTCTATAAGATTCAGCATTTAAATAACATCAGATGGCATCGTATCATGGGTGTGTGAAATAAAATACGTGCTTCATCTCACCAGAAGCTGTTTCCCTGAAATCAAGTTTCACAAAACCAAAACGCTCGAACTGCACCACAGCATCTATTCTTATGTTAACACAAGAGGGTTCGCAGAAACCTGTGACCATTTCTTCCGGCTTTATGACCAACGCCTCAATGTACTCCTGTAGCCAGTGTATTATTGGAACATCAAGGTTTTTCTCTTTCAGGTAACTAGCTTTCACTCCCTTCCTGTTTATCTTCTTGATTTCAAGGTTAAAGGCCGCCTTTAGACGTACCTCATCACCCTCCTCCAGCTCGTTCACATCCTCTTTGGAAATAAAGAGAGTCATTCCCCCCTCATCATCTTTCTCCAGGTGGGATTCTCTAACACCTCTCTCAGGGAAGCCTGGATGCAGTGGTATTTCAACATCCATTTCAGGAGCTCCTTCAACCTTTAATTCCACAGGGTCTGCTACAAAAAAGTACCTGTCGACTATGGGGTCAAGTATTTTCCTGTTTTCGGCGTATATGCTCTTTAAACTAAGGCTTATGTCGTTTTCTCCCACGCCAAGGTCCAGTATCACCTTCTTTATTGCCTTGCCTGAAATACCTCTCTTCCTTAATGCTATTATTGTGGGGAGGCGTGGGTCACTCCAGTTGCAGTATTCCCCTTCCTCAATGGCCTTCCTCAGCCGCGAGGTGCTGAATTTCCCGAATTCCTCCACCTTAATACGTCCCCAGTGTATTGTTGGAGGATAATTCCAGCTGAAGTATTCATAGATGTATTTCTGCCTTCTCTCGGAGTCAATCAGGTCCTTGCCTCTGATGATGTGTGTAACTCCAGAGACATGGTCCTCTATCGCCGACTCGAAGTCGAGGGTGGGCCATATAATAAACCTGCTACCCACCCTGGGATGCTCTTCCTTGACTATCCTGAATGCCACCCAGTCCCTTATCGCAGGGTCTTTGTGTTTCATATCAGTCTTTATCCTTAACACACATTCACCTTCCCTGTAGTCTCCCTCCAGCATCCTGTACCATTGCTTGAGGTTTTCCTTGACGCTTTTATCTCTGTGAGGGCATTCTTTTTTATTGTCCTTGTATCTCTTGAATTCACCTCTCTCACAGAAACACATGTATGCCTTCCCCTTACCTATCAGTCGTTCACCGTATTCATAGTAACTGTTTAGTCTCTCTGAGGCATAGATGACTTCGTCAGGGTAAGCCCCCAACCACTCGCAGTCGTCTAGGTACCAGCCGTAGGCCTCAACCATGGGTTTTTTTGTCTTCGGGTCTGTGTCATCGAACCGGAGGATGAATTTGCCGTTGTATCTCTCCGCTAAACTGGAGTTGACTATAATACCTCTCGCGGAGCCTAGGGTTGCTGGACCATTGGGGTTGGGCGCGAATCGCATAACAACATCATCTCCCACTCCAGAAAGCTCGGGCAACCCCTTCGGCTTACTTTTCTTCTCTTTCCTGGCTTCAGGAGCATACTGTTTCAGGATTTTCAGGGGTGTCTCATTAACTCTTTCCACAACATATTTTATTTCTTTTATCAGGGGCTTGATGTTATCTTTTGCCTCAGGCACCTCAGATATGACCTTGCCTAATATAGCATTAGAGTCTGCTTTCCCATGCCTTAGCCTGTTCTGGACGGCATGTTTCCTTATTATTTCATAGTATTCGCTCATTGTTTATCTTATTTTTATCTAGGGTTTATATTATTATTAGAGATATCAGATATATCAGTTAATCCTGGATGAAGATGCACATAATCTATAATGCTGTAACCAGCCTGGATGGTAAAACAACCCCGGGGGGTATAGACTATGACCTTATGAGCCGGGCTGATAAGTACAGAATGAACGAGTTAAGAGGCTCGGTGGATGCCTTGATGACGGATGTTGAGACGATAAAACTGAAGGATCCCTCACTGGGTGTACGATCCAGGGTAGAGGAGCCGATTAAGGTTGTGGTAGATGACAAGGGTGAGATATCAGAGGATGCCAGGATTTTCCGGGGGGATGGAAAAGTTGTTGTTTTCTTCTCGAAGTCTGCCTCAAGGAAGAAGAAAAAGGGGAGGCTGGAGGAGAGAGATAATGTGGAGGTTATTGTTTCAGGGGATTATGTGGTAAATATCAGTTCTGTATTAACAGCATTACATAACAGGGATGTTGAGACTTTGCTGGTCGAGAGCTATAACTCCCTTGGCAGGCGGATGCTGAACGAGGGCTTCATAGACGAGCTCTACATCTCCATCATGCCAACTCTCCTGGGGG
>NJEG01000016.1 GCA_002254565.1 Candidatus Altarchaeales archaeon ex4484_2
ATATAATACCGCCCAGTGAGATGCTTTTATTGTCCATAAAAGGATATTGGACTAAAAACCCAATATCATATCTCATTGGGCACTAACTGGCAAAGTTAAGTACTTAAATGAACAATCTGCTACTTAAGGGGGTAATACCCTCGCGTGTTTGTAATGAAAAAGAAGAATTAATGAATGTGCTGGTGGCGTATTGAGATACCAGGTGAAGGTTGGTGTTGGATGCTAGCTCTTATTTAACTGCTCGTATATGTCCAACAGCTTTTTTATGGTGTTTTTCACGGAATGCTTTTCCACCGCCCTCAGGCAGTTTCTGGAAAGCCGCTCCCTCTCATCGAAGGCTTTATCCACCACACACCTCAGTTGCTTGATGTCCCCCTGAGGGTACAGGAATCCAGTCACCCCGTCCTCTATCGTATCCTTTAAGGCCATGGCATCAGCTCCCACAACAGGAACGCCACAAGCCATTGATTCAAGAGCAACAAGTCCCTGTGTCTCAGCAGTGGAAGGGAAAACAAACAAATCAAGCGTTGAATAAAACTCCCTCAAATCCTCCCTTGAAAGGAAACCCAGGATCTTAACGTTATCCCTATCCTCAGCCAGACTCCGATAGTGCTCTTCAGCAGGTCCCTTACCTGCCATAATAATCTCGCCATCAAACCCCTCAGAAAAGGAGATAATATCCTCCAGGTGTTTCTCATAGCCGAAGCGACCGCAGAATCCAATAACCCTCTCTGATTCAATCCCGTATTTCTCCTTGAAATTCGTCGGATCAGCATAGTGGAAGAACTCCAAATCAACCCCGTTAGATAAAACAGTCACATCCTTGACGCCCTTACCCAGAAGCCGGTCCCTTATGGTCTTGGATGGTGCAGTAACATAATCGCATGAGTTCAGGAGTTTTTTCTCCCAGAAATTATAAGACTTCATCAAGGTGCTCCTCAAAGGCTCCTTCTGGGTTATGTAGTTTATGTAATCATCTGCGGGGGTGTGGTAAGTTAGTATCCTGGGGATTTTATGCTTTCTGGAGGCATACACTCCCGCCATGGCCATGGTAAAAAGTCCGTGTATGTGGACCATATCCAGCTGCTTGGATTTCTCTGTGATATCTGTCGGAAAGGCCACATGATAACCCTTGTAGAACTTGAACTCGAAAGAGCGGAAGGGGTACTCAAAATCAGCTGGTGAATAACCTTCCGCCTGAGGATAGTAGATATACATGTTATGGTATTCCTGAAGACGTTTCCTCCACTCATCTATCGTGTAAACCACGCCATTAACCTGGGGGAAATAGCTGTCAGTGAATATTCCAATATCCATTATATTAAATTATCCTCTTCCTCCTAATTAAATACCCGGCACATAAGCCTGCCACAACAGCCAAAAAAAGAGTTAACGCCAGCTCCGCATAAGGCAACGCAACAACCTTATGCACCAGCTCAGGCATGGTTGAGGTAACAGTTAATATATCTGACGTTGTATCCTCTGCCATCTCAGCTACCCCATGGGATATATTCCCAGTTACGTTAGACGCAGCCTTCATAATGTTACCTCCCTCAAAAGACTCTAACCCAGGTGCGGTATGGAATCCTCTGCTCTCTAGATTAACGGCTTGGGTCAAAGACCCCTTAAGCAGATAGAGCAACCTGTATAGCGAAGCGAACAACAACAGAATCGTCGTAGATAAAACAATCCAAACCCTTTTCTCATAGGGATTTAAAAGCTGCTTGCCCTTACCCGTCAGACGATAATACTTCCACTTGGTGTCCCCTTCCACCTGCCTTATAAGTCCGACATCCACCAGCCGCTCTAGATGCTCTTTTATGGTTGAGGGAGCCATACCCATCGCCTGGGATAAATCAGTTAAGGTCAACTGGTATTCATCCCCCAACCTCTTGAGTATCTCTATTCTAGTATCAACCGCCAGAGCCCTGAAGGTTTCCCTATCTAAGGTGATTTTATCGTCCATCTAAGGTAAAAATAGGTAAACACTGAATTTATCTAAGCCGGAGTTTATAGAGCGTGAAGACCATGGGAGATACTACGACCATGTAAACAACCAAAGTATCCTTCATAAGGTGGTCAGGTGACATGAATCCACAGGACAACAACAACACCAGAACGCCTGCGAAGGGAATCCACAAATCCATTGCATTAAGATAATACCCACCCCAATAATAAACCCCTTCCGGTTTACTACGGTACAGACCTAAAAAATCTAGCAATAGCTTTTGTTCTCCCTGGTCCATTCAACCCCGCATTCACCATTAATGCATGCACAGTGCCCACAGCCACAGTCCATTGACCCCGGAGCACATTCCATGGTGCAACCTATGCCATCACAGATAGGAGCGTTTACCTTAGGGATACATGAAGTCGGATGACAGCACTGCGCTGGTGCGCAATCAGCATCAACACTACACCCAGGTGTTCCCCTTACATCAGATAAATCCACCAACACATACAACGTCCGGACCATCTTCTCCGGGTTGGGGGAAACCTTCAGAGAGATCATACTCCCGTATTCCTCCTCAGAAAGCCGGTACACCAGATTAACGAAACCGGGAGTGTTCGTTGGATTAAAAAGGGGATCAGCCCACAGGTGTGCGAAAGACTTTGCTTCACTCTCAGTGAAACCCAGAGACATCAAATCACCCTCAAGTACGGAGCCATCAAGCCTCTTATCAGATAAGTGAACAACCTGTTTCTCCCCCGGAGAAAGCTCATCAGTTATCCCAACATAGACGGGGGAAGTGAACACATGCATCCCATCAATTGAGATAGACAATATCAGATTATAGACCGGGTAGTCTCCGTTGTTCGTTAAGGTCGCAGTCAAAGAACTTAGATCGTAATCCACATCAATCTCGTTCATAAACTCCAGCTCACCCTCATAGAATAGGAACCTCTCCCTGACATCACCCACCTTAAGACAGTCAGCGTCCACATCACTTAACGTGGTTATTATCTCCTGCAGGGGAACGAAACCCGTCGCCTTCGACCCCCTAACAATACCGCAGTCATCAACTATCTGAACGTTATACCACCCTAAAACACCAGACACCTCTATCGGCACAGACGGGTAGGTATCAGTCGGTATACCTTCATTGAAAACCACCATCAAATCAAATGGTTCATTATTCTCTGAATGTATGTAAATCACCGGCTGCCTGACCATATAAAGCTGCTTCGGCCTACCGGTCAAGAAATAGGAATCACTCTCAGGGCATCCCGCTAGAACACCCCACTCATGTAACTCAAAGCCTTGCGCAACAGGTAAAGTTGTGGATGAGGTCGAAGAAGTTGATGTAGCTGAATCATCAACATGCTGCAAACACCCGCAGAAAAAAAGAAGAAAGAAAGTGATGAGGGTGGTTTTCTCCCTCATCTCAGTACCTCTTATACCTTATGGTATAGGTGAGCTTTGCTTCATCGTTGGCTTTCACCGGAACACGCCACTTAATCACGTTATTGGACTCCTTCACGTGGTCGACGTTCTCTTGGACTATATTCCAGTCCCCGCCGGTCCTCTCAACCACAGTCACAGTGATGTCCTCATCTTTGTGGTTTCTTAGCTCCACCTCCCATGTGTACTCATACCACTGGCTGAGCAGATTAAAATCCATCTGTTTGCGCTCACCCACAATATCAAACGCCTGACCGACAAAAATCCTCAAGGTCTCATCCTTGGGTGTATGATCTATGCTATCCTCGCCGATAAACTGCAGCTTACCCCCGCTATCCTCCTTAAAAACCCGCATAATACCTGCCGGGAGAGGAATACCAAGGTTGTTTTCTTCGCTGTTTATGAAATTCAACATGACATCGATTTTCTTATCCCCCGTCGACGAATAACTGCTGCCATACCACCACCAACCACGGATGTCATCATACACATACTCTTTTTCCACATCCACGCCAGACGACTCAAGCAAAGAAACCTGCTTCTGCTCCCTATCCCTCAACGTAGTTTTTCTCTGTAGATCATACATGTGATACTCGAACAAAGACTCCTCAGCGAACTGAGACATCCCGGACTTAGACACCTCAGCAGCGTACAACGCATCTGCATGGACGCTTGGAGCCCACACCCTGTTCACGTCCCCCGCAACCAGCTTAAGAGACGCGTCCCTGAACGTGGTTCCCGCATTATTTGTCACAGTAACCCAGCCGTTGAGGTCAAGCATCGTATCATCCTCGTTGGTTACGAGCACATAATCCGCCCTCCAGCTCATACCTGAGGTCATATAAGAAAGCTCAAGAGTATGATTTCTCTCCTCATCTGCCTCAATCAGCCACTCAAGGGTTGGCTTAGTAATCAAACCCTCAGGAAGCTCAGGTAAAACAAAATTGTTGGTTGAGAGAGTCTTTATGTTACCCTCCAGATCCTGTAAAATAATCTGGTTCCCCGAGAAACTCAAAAGAGTGCCCTCCACCAACTCCTTCTTGTCGCCGTAAACCTGATACGCAGTAATCTCGTGGTCGATGTATTTCTCCAGAATCTTCTGCATATTCACGAGATCATACCGGTAATTCTGCTCCCAGACATCAATCACACCATCCAATGATTTAAGCTTAACGCTCGTGGTGTCGATGCCTGAGGCAACACCCTTATAGAGCACATCATTCAATCCCTTATGAAGGAACGTATCCCGGTACTCCTTAACAACACCCAAATTGCTGTTATAGACCGTAACCTCCAAATCCGACGCCTCCGTGTCAACCAAAACAGGCTTATTAAGTAGCGTAGAGCTTAACACAAGAGAGACCAGGACCACAACCAGCAACCCGATAATTACTCGATTATCTATTTTCATTTTTTTTATTAGATAATTTATCGCGGTTATATAAACCCTTTCTGTTTTTTTTCGGCGGAAACCGAAACCTATTTTTTCCTGACAACACACTCGTTCATGAAGCAGACACACTCTCCACCACCACAGTCCAGGCAGGTTTCACAGGACATATTACATGATACGTTGAAGCAATCAGGCATGTATCTCCTGTTAACGCACTCACTAGGGTGACAGCACTCGGCTGGTATGCAGTCCCCATCAGTTTCGCAATAGATGCGGGATTCATTAACATTATACTCCTGCATGCACTCCAGGTATTCCTCGTTAATACTCCAGGAACAGCTTCCATTGATGCAGTCACAGGATGTCTTCTTGAGGCATTCATGCCTCAGCTCCCACTTGCAGGTTGAGGATAGGTTTATTATCTCTGCACTGGTGCCACACAGCTGGCCGTTACATCCACCCACAAGACAATCTGTATTATTCATGCACTCGGATTCGGTTTCATTAAGAACTATTTGTTCACTGGATTCACCCCCCATGCAACGCCACTCACATACACTGTTCCGGCAAAGCCAACCCCCATAGCAGTCCTCATGCTGCCTGTCATCACAGTCAGCAGGCAGGGAACACTCCCCCGTATTCAAGCAGCCTGTTAATGCCATACAGGATAAAAACAGCGATAAACAAACCAGGTTTTTCATATCTTAATGTATGTACTGCAGGGAATATAAGTCGGGATTTTATTTATAGCCGTATCCTCCAAAATACTAAAATATCGAACAGCTGGTTAAAAAATGGGCTCAAATATTGTGGTAGGTTTCCCAGGAATACAGGGCATAGAGCAACAGAGGGTGGAGATAGTGGAAAGGAAGGGTTTAGGACATCCCGACTCCTTATGCGACGGGATCGCTGAATCAATATCAAGAGCTTTATCTGAGGAATACCTGAACAGGTACGGGAGGATACTGCACCACAACACAGACCAGGTGGAACTGGTTGGAGGGGCGGCAGACCCCATATTCGGCGGCGGAGAAATGATTAAGCCAGTTTATTTCCTACTTTCCGGAAGAGCAACCAACCGGATTGGAGAAGAGAGAATCCCCGTCTCCGAGATAGCTATAAAAACAACCAAAGAGTATCTGGACAAAAACCTCAAGCATATAGATATTGAAGAGTTCGCAGAAATCGATGAAAGAATTGGTGAAGGCTCTGCGGACCTGAAGCATGTATTCGATGAGGAAGGCATGCCCAAATCCAATGACACATCCTTCGGTGTTGGATTCGCCCCCTTCTCTCTTGTAGAGAAAACAGTGCTGGAAACAGAGAGATACATGAACAGCAAGCTGAAAATCAAAGCCCTGGGGGAGGATGTGAAGGTTATGGGAGTCAGGAATCAGGATAAGATTTCATTAACCATTGCTGCAGCAATCGTATCCAAACACGTTCAAGACATAGACGACTACGTGAATGTGATAGATGAAGTCCACGAGAAATTAAGTAGTTTCACCTCCAGGCTTGCAGGCAGGGATATGGAGATAAACATAAACACAGCAGACGACTACGATAAGGGATCATTCTACCTTACATACACCGGAACCAGCGCGGAGCAGGGGGATGATGGCTCAGTTGGCCGAGGAAACAGAGCCAATGGGTTGATTACTCCATACAGGCCCTCCTCCATGGAGGCAACCTCCGGGAAAAACCCAGTAAACCACGTCGGAAAAATCTACAACCTCCTCTCCAACGAGATAGCCGCAGATATAGCAAGGGAAGGCGTGAAAGAAGTCCACGTTAGAATAATGAGCCAGATAGGAAAGCCCATAAACGAGCCGGTGATAGCCTCAGTGAACATAATAGACGACCACGACAGGAAACTGGAAAAAGAAGCCTACAGGATAACCGAATGGTGGCTGGAGAACATCACAAAGATAACAGACTTGTGCGTGAAGGGCCAGATCACAACCTTCTAGGTTTTTCTTTAGGGTCTTTAAGCTTGAACTTATATCCGTATCTTATTATTCCCTCGCTTCCGTCAGCTATAACCTTCCTGAAAACCTTCTCCACCCTGCTGCCGATTTCCACATCCTCAGGCTTACAGTCCACTATCTGAGACAATATACGAGGCCCCTCAGCCAGCTCAATAATACCCAAGATATAAGGCTTCTGGAACTCGAATCCATCAGGGGGGACGTGTATCACAGTATAGGAGTAAACCCTTCCCTCTCCCGAGAACCTGAATTCCTCAATATCTCCCGCCCTCCGGCAGTTAGGGCATATAACCCTGGGTGGGAAGAATTTCTCCCCACAGTTACTGCATTTAGTCCCAACCAGATTATATCTCTGCGGGATCAACCGCCAATGTGCTGCTATACCCCTCATTTTTTACTCATTGCTTAATATATGAACCACACAGGTTCCCCCCGAGCCACCTATGTTATGTGTCAAACCTATTCTGGCTTTTTCAACCTGGCGCTTACCTGCCTCACCCCTCAATTGGGTCACAGCCTCCACCGCCTGTGCTATACCGGTTGCACCAACAGGATGTCCCTTACCCTTCAAACCCCCGCTAGTGTTTATAGGGATGCTTCCATTAAGGGAGGTCTCCCCCTTTTCAGTGAACCTGCCGCCTTCACCCGGCTGGCAGAATCCAAGGGATTCAATAGCCATAATCTCTGCTATAGCAAAGCAGTCATGCACTTCCGCGAAATCCACATCCTGGGGTTTTATCCCAGCCCGCCTGTAGGCTTCCCCTGCGGCACTGGTTGCGGCATCGGTCCTGGAAACAGACTCCCGGTCATGTAATGCTATGGTGTCAGTAGAGCAGGAGGAGGCATTAATCCATACAGGATTATCACATAACTTTTTTGCTTTCTCTTCAGAGGCTAGGACTACAGCAGCTGCGCCATCAGTTATGGGAGAACAATGCAGCAACCTGAGCGGGTCAGCTACCGGTGTGGAATTCATCACATCCTCCAGGGTTACCCTGAACCTGAACTGGGCCTTAGGGTTTAATGCAGCATTGTCGTGGCTCTTAACCGAAACCTGTGAAATCTGCTCTAAGGTGGTCCCGTACTCGTGCATGTGTCTCCTGGCCATTAAGGCATACAGGCTGGGGAAGGTAGCGCCCTTGAATGCCTCCCACTCCTGGTCTCCCGCACCCATCAGGGTGACAGCAACTGAGTTGGAGGGTATGTCGGTCATCTTCTCAACACCCCCTGCAACCACGCAATCCACCTCCCCTGACTTGATTGATAGATAGGCTTCCCTCAAGGCTAATGCCCCAGAGGAGCAGGCCGCCTCCACCCGGGTAGCTGGAATACCTTTCAGGCCTGCGTGGTCAGCTATCAGAGAGCTTACATGCTCCTGTCCGGAGAAAAGCCCCGGGGACATAGAACCTACATATAATGCTTCAATCTCCCCACCCTCAAGACCGGAATCGTTTATTGCCTCAGTACCTGCCTTTGTAATCAATGAACGAAAGCTTTCATCCCACAGCTCTCCGAACTCCGTGATACCTACACCGATAACAGCAACCCTTGAGGTCATTTTTGCAGTACCACCCCCTTTAGTTTACCCTTGTATTTCACGTACAATGAATAATCAATGTATTCCTTTCTGTCAACGTAGTCTCTCACCTTCTTCATGTTTCTTTTCTCCTCGTTTCTTCCATTAACCTCTATTATGAAAGCATCGGAGCCGGCTCCTGAACCATATGAGACTGCAAGAATCAGATCACCTTTATTTGCTTTATCGAGTATAGCAGCCAGGCCCAGTGGTGTGGCCCCAGAGTAGGTGTTCCCTATGTTTGGGATTAACATTCCAGTCTCCAGCTGCTCTTTGCTGAAGCCCAGGGTTTTCGCGGCATTAAGCGGGAATTTGCCGTTGGGCTGGTGGAAAACAACGTAATCAAAGTCTTCCGGCTTTTTGTCATTCCTCTCCATTATCCCCTCTGCTGCCGAGATAACGTGCTTGAAGTATGCTGGTCTGCCGGTGAACCTCGCCCCGTGGGATGGGAAGTCCATACCCTCCCTTCTCCAGAAGTCAGGGGTGTCTGTGGTATAAGAGTAGGTATCCAGTATGTCTGCTAGGGTATCTTTTTTACCTATTATGTAGGCTGCTCCCCCAGCAGATGCGGTATATTCCAGGGCGTCACCCGGTCTCCCCTGGGAGGTGTCAGCTCCAATAGCGAGCCCGTACTCTATCATCCCGGAATCAACCAGGCCCATGCATGATTGTATTGCAGCCGTTCCTGCCTTGCAGGCGAATTCGTAATCAGCGGCTGTGAGATCCTCTACCGCGTCTATTGCAGCTGCCACGATGGTTGCAGTGGGCTTTACAACATAGGGATGGGACTCTGAGCCCACGTATATTGCCCCAATATCCTTTGCATCTATTCCCGCATGCTCTAAAGCGTTCCTCGCTGCCTCCACAGAGATGGTTGCAGTATCCTCGTCCAGTGAGGGAACGGTTTTTTCGTTGATTATGAGGGACTTGCTGACTCTCTCACCGTCCATGCCCCATACCTTCGCTATTTCCCCTACCTTAATCCTGTATTTCGGCAGGTATACGCCGTATCCCACTATTCCAGCCACTTTATTTTCCCTCGATTCTTCAGGTATTCAGTCCCCTAAGGTTTTTTATCAAATCCTCTTCATGCTCCAACGTGGAAACCATCAACGGTATGTTCTCTATTTTAGCTATCTTTATACCAAGCTTGTCCACCTCAGCAGGTTTTAGGCCGTGCATTATCACCATGCTGGGCTTGGGTTGGGTCACCTTTATGGCTATCATAGGTGAGCGACCCAGGTGTACCTTGGTAAATATCAACGCCCTGTTGGTTGATAAACCATAGAGTTTAATGAAATCTGATTCGGATAAATCGGTGATGGCTTTTATGGAGTCAATAACTGTGTACCCATTAAGGTATACGTCTTTTATGTTTTTGTTTACCAACATGACACCCTTGACCAGCTTCTGTATTTTCGTGGCTGGGACATCCTCCAAAAATTCCCTTATGTCCATTATGGCGTCTATGTCAATGTCCCTGGAAAACTTCTTTACCACCGTGCTGCCGTTTATTTCATCCAGATCTATCAGTGCTTCAACGTATTTTTTTATGAATTCCGCCCCCGGGGACTTCCTCCGGCCCGACTCGTAGTCGGAGACAACCGAGGTAGATACCTTCATGATGTCAGCCAGCCTGTATTGCTTGATTCCGAAGATCTCACGCCATTTCCTTAATGTCTTGCCCGGGTTTTTGGATATTGTGACTTCACCGGCTATTTTTTTTGCCAGGATGTTTTTTATATCCATTATTTCAAACTTTTATTTGTTGGTATAAAAGATGTTGCATTTATTAATCGTTGATTGACGAAATATAAAAAAAAAATTTTCACAAACCTGTTTTTTATCAACCAATACAAATAATTATTTCTTCCACAAAATGGCTGACAAAAAAAACCAGATGATTATGGTAGACAGCTTTCTTAAAAAGAAAAAGAACCTGGAAGAGATAAACAGAATAGGAGAATTGTATCCTGAAAGAAAAAGCCTTTTCATAGACTATGATGAGCTGGAGAGATACAACAACGAATTAGCCGATGAAATAATCCAGAACCCAGACCGCTTAATAAAGATTTTCAACAACACACTAAAGGAAAGAGTAACAATAAACCCAGAGTTGATAGATGACCCGCACTTCCACGACGAAGATCCCAGGATGTACGTGCGCTTCTACAATCTCCCCAGGCAGGAGAAATACACCATCCTGGTGAGGGAGATAACCTCAGATTATGTGGGGAAGCTGATTTCCGTGGAGGGGGTAATAAACAAACAAAGCGATGTGTTGCCTAAGGTGCGGGTAGGCCGCTTCGTGTGCAATAAATGCGATACCTTACATGACGAGCCGCAGAACACCAGATTCCTGAGACCACCCATATACTGTGAAAGCTGTAAAAAAAGAGACTTCCGCTTCGTACCAGACGAATCCAAGTGGACCGACATCCAGAAACTAGAGATACAGGAGCCGCTGGAGATGCTGAAGGGAGGGGAGCAGGCAAGGAGGATTGAGATATGGGTGGAGGATGACTTAACGGATACAGGTAAACCAGGAGACAAGGTAGTCATTACCGGCATAGTAAGGCTGCTGCCACCGAAACAGAACAGCTCCGTCTACTTCAAATACGTTGAAGCCAACAACATAGAGAGGATAGAGAAGGAATTCGAGGAAGTGGACATAGAGGATGATGAAATCAAGTTGATAAAGAAGCTCGCCAAGGACCCCAGAATCTATGACAGCATCATCCACTCCATCGCTCCAGGGATCTATGGATATAATGAGGTGAAGGAGGCGATAGCCCTGCAATTATTCGGAGGCAGGAGACATAAGAGAATGCCTGATGGAACAATGCTGAGGCCGGACATCCACCTTCTGTTGATAGGTGATCCGGGCGTAGCTAAATCCAGAATCCTACAGTACGTGAACCAGATAGCTCCCAAGAGCATCTATGTGACAGGTAAAGGTACTACAGGAGCAGGTCTCACAGCGACAGCTGAAAAAGATGATTTCGCTGAAGGTGGTTGGACCCTGAAGGCGGGAGCCCTTGTTTTGGCAGGAGGGGGAATAGCATGCATCGACGAGTTCGATAAAATGGATAAAGACGACAGGAGTTCAATGCATGAGGCCATGGAGCAGCAATCTCTGACACCAGATTTTGAATTAACACTCTCTGACGGCAGTAAACAGGAAATAGGTTCTCTGGTAGATGGTTTAATGGAGAATTCCCATTCGGATACAATAAAGGGGATTGACTGCGAGATTCTGCCTCTAAGGAAAGGAAATTTGAGGTTATTAACCACCGACTTTTATAAAATATTCGAGGTGGATGTCGACAGAGTAAGTAGACATTCAGCTCCCAACTACTTTATTGAGTTCATGCTCCAAAACGGACGTTCAATTAAAGTAACTCCAGAACATCCCTGCTGGGTGGTTAGGAACGGGGAAACAACAACCATTCCCGCCGGGGATGTTACAGAAGGGGAGTTCTTCCCGATTCCTGAGGAGCTACCAATTAATGGAGAGACCCAGTATTTTGATTTCGAACCTGATAAAAAAAGACCTAATATAAAGACTATTAGATTACCAAAACATAATTCCCCACAATTATGTAGATTTCTGGGATATCATCTCAGTGACGGAAGCTATGAATCAAACCGGGGGATAAAAAATGGGATTAATTTCTGGAACTCCAACCACCTGTTGATAGAGGATTATACCACACTAGTGAATGGACTATTTGGGGTTGATCCGTACATCCAAAGGCGCGACAACAGAGAGGCTGTACGCATTACCTCGATCTCGTTGGTGAAGTGGTTGGAGAAAATTGACCCCTTCCTTCTGGAGAATGGAAAGAAAAAGCGTATTCCACCCTCAATCATGAAGGCTGAATCAGGGGATGTCGCAGAATTATTGAGGGCGCTGTTTGAGGGGGATGGAGGAATCGTGGCAGTGCCGAGAAACGGAGCGAGAATAAGATTCACTACAGAGAATCAGGAACTTGCTGAGCAGGTGCAGGAGTTGTTAAGTAGATTCACTATCAAATCAGGAATTTTTAAAGAAGGAAGCAGAAGTCCAGTCTATCGCGTAGATATCACCGGATACGAGAATTTAAGGCGATATCATCAAGAGATAGGTTTTCTTTCTTTAGAAAAAAAAGAGAAACTGAGGAAATACCTGAAAATAAAAAAGACCTACAGAACTCAAACCGATTTAGTTCCGAATGTAAGAGATAGAGTACTTGACATAGCCAGATCACTTAACATCAGTTTAAGGAAGGAATTTGGATACACTCATTCCAGGGTTGTTAAGAACATGCAGAAAAGGAATCTGAGATTGTATGTGAAACTCTTCCGCTTGAGACTGGGTGAGATAGAGCAGGCAAGTAAGGTTGTGAAAGAGAGTGAAGACATAGGGGAATTAATAAGTATTCGCAGTAAATTCAGGATTCCCAAAACAGAGCTTGCAAGAGAGATTGGAGTATGTCGTGAGACTATAGGGAACTGGGAGGGCTCTGGAATAAATATAGAATCTTATCGTTCAGCATTGATTTCTGTATTTGATGGAATGTTAAGCAACAAGAAATCCATAGAACACCTTCGTAGATTAGCTTTCGGTAAGGTTGGTTGGCGCAGGGTAAAGAAAATCAGGAAAACAGAGAATAAAGACATTAAATGGGTTTATGATGTCACCGTGGAACCAACACATACGTTCATATCAAACAATATGGTCATACATAACACTATTTCGGTTGCTAAGGCAGGTATTGTCGCCAAGTTTCTTGCCAATACCGCTATTCTAGCAGCATCTAACCCTAAATTCAGCCGCTTCGATTCATATAAGCCCATGGCAGAGCAATTCGATATACCACCTACCCTGATAAGCAGGTTTGATTTGATTTTCCCTATAAGGGATATACTGGACAAGGAACGGGATAGTGAGGTAGCGGATCATATACTCAAAATGCACCAAACCGACAAGGAGCAGGAGGACATAAAACCTGACATAGACATTGAGTTGTTGAGGAAATACATCGCCTACGCTAGAAAAAACATTAACCCAATACTTACAAAGGATGCTGTGGAGAAGGTGCGGAATTTCTATGTGGATTTGAGGGGTGGTAGTAGCGAGACAGTGCAGGCAACACCAAGGCAGCTTGAGGCCTTGGTCAGGTTATCAGAGGCTTCCGCCAAGATCAGGTTAAGTGAGAAGGTAACCGTGAGTGATGCGGAGAGGGCTATCAAGTTAACCAGTTTCGTATTGCGGGAGATTGCTTACGACGCCGACACAGGACTGTTCGACATAGACAGGGTTGCAGCGGAACACTCGAAAACAGCCAGAAACAAAATCCATGTTGTGGAAGATATAATACGATCCATGGTCGCTGAAAGCCAGGAGGATATGGCATCCCACGACGAAATTATAGGAGAAGTCACCGAGAGAGGTATTGATAGATCCGACGCCGAAAAGATTCTAGGGGAACTCAAAGAGAAGGGAGTAATCTACGAGCCAAGACACGGTAGATACATGTTCACCGAAGGCAGGGAATAAAAAAAAACTATCCCAGCTTACAGCATATCTGGAGGTTTGTATTATAGCTGCAGTCCCCTATATGGGAATTAGAGGCCTTGGCGAGGGATGCGACACATTCCTCATCTGGATTACAGCTTCCGTAACTACAGAGGATATCACCCTCCGTTGAAGACAAACAGATGTCGTTAAGGTAGCCTCCCACATTATCATACTCATTCACATGAGAGTTGTTTTCTGAAAACAGGGAAACAACACCACCCTCTCCAGAAAGGCAACCATTTCTCACAGTCACATCCAATGAACCCTCATCTACACTGCAACAAACCCAGTGAGTATATAAGCTTCCATCGTAGGTTTCGGCATGGCTATTTGATGTATCGTACATCTTAAAGAGACAAACCTCATCAGCCTTGCAGAGGTTATCCCTTATAGTGCAGGAGAGAGATGATTGAGCAGAGGCCATGATGGTGACGCTATCTGAGGCCGTATCACCGGCTGAATCAGTTACGGTACAGGTTGCAGTATAAAACCCGGCATTCACGTAGGTGTGGGTAGGATTCTGGTTCACGCTAATAGCGGTGTCACCGAAATCCCAGGAATATGAAATGTAAGAATGTGAGCCACCGGAGGGTATGGCAGTGAACTGCACAGGCAAGGGAACCTTGCCCTCAGTCACGTTAGAGGAGACAGTCAATGACAAGAAGGTGGATGATGTCGCATTACCGGATTCCACGACACCCCAAAGGTTGCCGTCGCTTGTACTCTCCACCCCAGTCCGGGTGTTGTTATATTTTATTGTCAGAGAACCTGAATAGAAATCACCCTGCCCAAAAAAACCTGAAAGCCCACCACCACATGATAAAGACCGCACCTCCGTTTTCCCTGAAGGAATAACAGAAGAAGATGAGTCACTACAGGTTACGCCCTTCACTGTGAAAACAACCCCATCTATCTGCACATCATCAGCCCCCCTGTTCACTAATTTAACAGCAATCTGGTCGGTTGCTCCCAGATACAGAGCCCAGTCAGCTAAATCCACCTCAGAAAACCCTGCCTTCCCCTTATCACCACTGGGTCTTTCCAGGATACCACTCTCCCAGACAAGGATAGAACCTATGATAACAACAACGATTACTAAACCAGCTACAATCATATACTCAAGAGAGGCTTGACCTTTATCCATTCTAATCTAATATGTATTATGTTAGAATATATGAACAAGGAGGTATTAATATACACGGGAGGGAAATGAACAAGATAAACTCCATCCTAATTGCGGTCTTCATTTATGTCTTTATCCAGGGAACAGCGTTATGGATCAGCTCAGGAGGCTATGGGATAGAGAAGGGTGTTATTGAAAAAATAGATAAGGGAGAGATTAAAACCGTGACAGAGAACCCGCAGGATCCGTACTCTGGCATCTACCTCTTCATAATGATTCTGGTGGCAACGGGTTTGCTGCTTTTGTTGCTTAAATACGGCCTCGACAAGATCATAAAGATAATGATGGTCTCGGGTTTCATGGTAGGGCTCTACTTCACATTCAGCAACATATTCAACCCAGTGATAGGTTTAACCGCTGCCCTGCTCTTAACAATACTCTATGCTGTAAAAAGGGATAACATCTGGGTTATGGACTCTGTTTTATTGTTTGTTATTCCAGGCATAGGCTCCATACTAGGCGCCTCTCTCTCTATTATACCTGCGCTGATATTTATCATAGTGATGTCAGTCTACGACATAATCGCCGTATTCGGCACCAAACACATGGTTAAGCTAGCAAACCTGGCTAACGAATCAGAAAGCAGCATACCCCTGATGTTTGCCATACCAGCTGAAGACAGGTACCTGGCTTTAGGTACGGGGGATATGGCATTACCTGTTGTCTTCACCGTAGCACTCCTGAGAAACTATCCCCTAGAATACTCGCTGGTTACAGCAGCAGGGGGCCTGATTGGTTTAGTCTCTATACTGGCCTACATACTCAATAAAAAAGGTCTTGCCCTGCCTGCACTCCCCCCCATAGCAGTGGGGCTGCTCTCCGGGTTCATAACATCTATTCTAATCTTTTAAGAAACTGAGTTTCCCCTCATACAATGCTTTACCTATAACCACACCCCACGCACCAGCTTCCTCAAGCAACATTAAATCATCTTTGGAGGATACACCCCCGGAAACAACCACAGGCAGGTCAGTGGATTCGACAACACCCGTGGTTCTCTTGAGATCAATACCCTTCATCCGGCCCTCTACCCTGACATCCGTGTACAGGAAACCCCAAACCATATCCCCAAGCTTATCCATGAACTCGGTTGTCTTTATTCCCGTCTCCTCCTGCCAGCCCCTGGCCACAATCTCACCCCCTCTTGAATCAACAGCAACCAGCAGCCTATCTCTCCCGAATGTTTCACTTAACCTGTTTAACCGCTTGAAATCATTAACATAGTCCTCTACCGCAAAGGTTCCGAGGATTACCCGATCAATACCCAACCCCAGAAACCTCTCCACTGAACCAGAATCCCTCACACCGCCACCGAACTCCACCGGAACCTCCAACCTCTCACAGATTAAGGCCACGATATCAGAATTATCTCCCACCCCAAGAGCAGCATCCAAGTCTATAACGTGCAGTAGCTTAGCGCCAGCCAGCTGCCAGCGAAGGGAAACCTCCAGCGGGTCGCCGTAGGCTTTAGCTGTATCAGGTTTACCACCCACAAGCTGCACACACGCCCCACCCTTGATATCAACTGCAGGGATAATAATCATCCTATTAGATACTTTGTTAACCAAGTAAAAAAGGTATTAACCCTCTGATTCCACAGGATTCCTCAGGATACCTATACCCTCAATCCCTACCTCAACAACATCTCCCCCATTCAAGAGACCAACTCCGGGAATTGTCCCCGTGGCAATCAAGTCACCTGGAAAAAGTCTCATGAATCTCGAAACAAAAACCACACACTCCAGAGGATTATATATCATATGTCTGGTACGGTCATCCTGCCTTATTTCGTTGTTCACCCTGCATGTTATCCGCACATCCGAAGGGTTCAGTTCCGTTTCAATACACGGGCCTGTGGGGCAGAAGGTGGGGAAGCTCTTGCTGGCGCTCCACTGCACCATCTCCTTCTCCAGATCTCTTGCAGTCACGTCATTCACCACAGTATAACCCAGTATATGCTCTCCCGGATTCATTATCCTGTAACCCTCTCTCCCAATAACTATACCCAGCTCTGCCTCATGCTCAACCTGTGCTGACTTCTTGGGGAGTATAACTGAATCATTTCTTCCTATTACGGTGTCAGGCGACTTCAAAGTCAAGGTCGGGTTTTTGGTTGCGATATCCCCCACCTCATCCATGTGTTTCCTGTAGTTGAATCCTATACATATAATCTTTGAAGGCTGAACCGGGGAAAGAAGTCTAACATCCCCTACGTTAAAGGATTTATGAACCTCCCTACCAGGATTAAATAAATCACCCCCTAAAGCAAAGACTTCATCATCAACCAACCTGCCGGTTAAAACCCTGCCCCCGTGCTCAAACCTTGCCAGCTTCATTTTCAACCCCGTATCTCAGATCCTCAAGAGCCTCCCCTGATTGAAGCACCCTTTTACCTTCTCTTTCCCTGGAGAGCAGGTTCTTGCATTCCATACCCAACCCATTACATGCCTCCCTTAAAGCCTTAAAACTCTCGGATTCATAGCCAAGGAAACAAAGAACCCTCCTGTAGTGACCCCCATGAGTTTGTAGGTATCTAATTATTCTCTCCTTCGTCACCCCAATATATCTCTCCTTGATTTCCCCCGTCTCCTTGCTCTCATCCCAGTCATAGCTGTTGAATGGATAATAATCCTCGAATTCCCTGGGAACCACCCCCGCATTAGATAACATGACCTCATGAATTCCTTTGTAATCTATTAAGACGTTGATAATACCCCTATGCGTCCTTGAACGCGAGTAGGGTTTCGTGTAGGAACACGGTAGAAACAGAAGTGTTTTTTTCCCAGAAGGAGGCCGGTACCAGCGCAGGATATAATCCTGCCACACCTCAAAGTGAGGATGCGTTAGGTATCTCTCACCCACCCCTGATAGATTCTCTCTCAGCTCCCTAGGGAATAATGGGACGAAACGGAACGTCTCAACATCTAACTCAATTTTGGGATGGGACTCATATCTTCCAGCAAGATTATGGAATTCCTCCCTGGAGAGGAAACGCCACACACCAGACAACCACATCCGGAACAAGGGTGTGTGCCCATGAGGTAATAAATTAATTAAAACAATCGAGTCAGAATACTTTAGCGCATAGTTAACCGATTCCTCAAGGCTTTCCTTAAGATTCTTGACGAATGGTAGGTTAACCAGCAGATAGGTTCTCACCAAGGCTTGCTCCTCATGCAGTATAGAAACTGCCTTCTCGAAATCCGATAGATGGAATCCCTTGCTTATCCTATCCAGTATCTCATCGCATGCAATCTCTAAACCAGTAGCTACCTCCAGTTCTAAACCCCTAAATTCCCTAATCTTCTCCCTTGAAATGAACTCAGGACGGGATTCAACAGTGACCTTCTTCACCCCCTCAGCCAGGCACCTCTCTATGAAATACGCCCGTAAATCCCCTGAAACCTGTTTTTCATCAAGGAAACTGCCAGAGCCATATACCTTTACATGATCCACCCTCGAATCCAGTGATTTGAAGAAACCATCCAGTTTCTCCCTGAACCCCTCTAGCGAAAGAAGCTCTCCCTGAATACGACCGTAGCCGCAGAAAAGACACCTACCCCACGCACAACTACCTGATTTCAGAACCAGAAAAGCATCAGACATTCTCTTTTTACTCCTTCATACCCGATTCACGCCTAAGTTTCTTCAACTCCTCTTTCACCAGAGCCACCTTCTTTTTCTCTTCCTCCTGCTTCATCTTTTTCAGGGCATCTGGGCTCAACACTATATCAAATCCGCCAAAGAACTTAGAGTGGAGCTTGACCATACTCTTCTGCTGTAGTTTATCAGCCAGCTTCTCAACATCTTTCTCCGAGATCTTAAGAAGATCAGCAGCCATTTTACCATTCAACACCTTATTTTTCACAACCAAATCCATAAGCTTGTTCAGATCCTCTTCACTCACAACCTCAGACTTAACATCCTTCAAAGGCTCCTTTCCAGGCTCCACCTCAGGCTCCTTCCCAGGCTCCACCTCAGGCTCCTTCCCAGGCTCCACCTCAGGCTCCTTCCCAGGCTCCACCTCAGGCTCCTTCACAGACTTCACAGGCTCCTTCACAGACTTCACAGGCTCCTTCACAGACTTCACAGGCTCCTTCACAGACTTCACAGGCTCCTTCACAGACTTC
>NJEG01000042.1 GCA_002254565.1 Candidatus Altarchaeales archaeon ex4484_2
CAGAAGGCTTTTGAAAGACGGCAATACAAAAGCCAGTGTTGGTGTGCATTATATGACTGAGGATATAGATGCTGGTGAAGTCGTTACAGAACTCTTTGTGGATGTGGCAAATAGAAAGACTGTAGATGGGGTATACAATGAGCTCTACCCTTATTACTCCTTAGCTCTCATAGATGCAATAAAGAAGATTCATAGCGAATCTGTAAAACCTGATCGAAAATAATTACGATGGAGATAAAATTCGGCTTAAAGCTGTGGTCAATAAATTCTGATTTGCTAAATAAAGCAAATGAATTGATTGAGAATGATGTTTTCCAGTATATTGAGTTAACACCAATCCCAGATACAGAAATAACTCCTTTTCTAGAAGTTGACGTTCCTTACGTCATCCATATTACAACCGAGAGGCATGGAGTGAATATTGCAGACAGGGGGAAGAAAAAATTTAACCTGAGGATAATAAAAAACTGTTTCGAGTGGGCTGATAAGCTTAATGCGAAGTATTTGATACTCCATCCAGGTTTTGGATTGATTGATGACACAATAGACTTTTTGGAGGGTATAGATGATAAACGAGTTCTGATCGAGAATATGCCCAAAATTGGGTTGAATAATGAAAAGATGGTTGGTTATACCCCAAAGCAGATTAAGAGATTAATGAATGATAAACTTGGTTTTTGTCTGGATTTTGGTCATGCAATAAAGTCTTCGGTAAGTTTGGATAGAGATTACATAGATTTCATTAACGAATTTCTGGAATTAAAACCAGTGATGTTTCATTTATCTGATGGTGATGCCAGTAATGAGATGGATGAACATATGTCTTTGGGGGAAGGAAATCTTGACTTGCATTATTTCGTGGATTGTATTATTGGAAATAAATCCAGGATTGTTACCTTAGAGACTCCACATCACAACAATCTTGAGGAAGATAAAAAAAACATACTCTACCTAAAAAGATTGATTGAAGAGTAACTGCTGAATGTGGAATAATATTTTTTCTTGGGCTTCCTTTCCACTACTCATGAATCTCTTCGCCACGTAGGAGATATGCATTCTCTGTAATCTGTTTTTTGATACCTTCAGCTACATTATTTATGTTCTCTTCGGATAAAACAAAATCCCTGTTGCTCTTATTTGAATAATATAGTTGGGTGAAATAGATTCTTCCGGGATAGATTACCTTCTGGAATGCGGCTATGAATCTATATAGCGTTTCCTTATCGGCTTTATTCTCTTTTATTGCCTTTTTGATAGTAGATCCTAACTGAGTGAGATCTTTCACATCCCAAGTGAGTCCTGATGTTTCATAATATGTTCCGCCAACATTAATCACCGACTTCCCCATAAGCAGAGCTTCCCAACCCGGAGTGCCAGCTATTACCAGCACAGCCTCAGAATTTCTTATGATTTTGTGGCTGTCCTCTTGAGGATTAATAAGTTTCACTTTAGGGGTGTCTCTTATTCTTTTCAGTTGAGTAAATGGTGTTCCCCCTACATCATTAATGTGTTCTTTCACATAGAGTGTTACATCGGAGGGAAGAGCCCGGGATATAATTTTTATCAGGAATAACTGGTTGATGAAGAGAGGATTCCAGACAAGTATCGGCGAATCCCATTCAACATGCAAGGGAAAGAAGATATATTTCTCATTATAATCGGGTTTGAGGTATAGTATCCTTGTTAATTTACTCCTGATTATCTTTAGTGTGTATTTGTAGGCTCCTCTCCAAGGCTTTGAGTAGGGGGTTCTTAAACGCTCTATAAAGAAGGATTTATAAGCTCTTTCCAAGAAGAATTTTAGCTTAGCCAGATTAATGCGGGGTGTTGAATCCGCCTGGAAAAACCTCTTTTTTGTCCTGATTATGGAGTTTATGTATTTCTTTACCTTGCGCCTCTCTTCAGCACTTAACTTCTTCCGTGAATTCATCTGCCAATATCTGTCCAGAGTAGATATATGCCCTCTTATGTCCTCTGTAAAACGGAAGGTATCAGGGAAGGGAGAAGGAGAGATTATTAGAAATTTTGTCTTTCTCTTTTTGCAGACAGCATGTCCCACAAGATTTACGTATCTTGTGCTGGTACCGATGATATAATCAGGGTTCTCTTTATCTAAGTAATCCTCCCAGAACCTGAAGAACCTGAGAAGAGTTTCCTGAGCCCTCTTTCTGTTAGAATGGTATTGATCAAAATCCCCCACCATTATCTCTTCAAGCGTCGTCTCATGTATCGTTTTGAAAACAGTCACATAAGACATATCGAAATCGCCTACAAGTTTATCTGATATCCTGAGTAAAAACTCAGCTCCATCCTCGTATGTACCATCAAAGGAGGTTGCAACAAACGTTATCTTGGTTCTATTCCGATGCTTCATTTTTTCTCAATGTAAATTCTAACTTTGATGCTGGATATCTGTATTTTAAAAACCACTCATACGTACTTGGGCTCTTACTTGCTATTATTCGAGGGATGAGGAAATAAAACCACAAAAATACTTTTACAACTCCTGTCTTATATTTCTCAAGAAAATTAAATTTAATATCCATCAACTCAAACTCACTTTGATGTAAGGTGAAATAGTAGTATATGTAACAGTAGTTGAATCTATGGCAATGATTGTATAAGATAGATGCAGGCTGTGTTTGGTAAGGAACAAAAGTTTTTACGATACCCTTCGGTTTTAAAACTCTATGCATTTCTTTAAAGAACGACTCAAAATCTTCAATATGCTCAACAAAATTATCTGAAAAAATCTCGTCAACACTACCATCCTCAAACGGAATACCTTTACTTAAATCTGTAACGATATCCGGTTCACATCGTGGGTCAATATCTATATTTACATACCCCTCCATTTTGTTATGTCCACAACCAAGATGCAACTTTGTTTTAGTCATTTTCTTCACAGCTCTTCAATGAAGATTTCAGCATCCCATGATATGCCCAAAAAAATATTTTTTTCAGTCGACTTAATACGTGGAAAATAAGCCCTACGAAGAAGCCAACTAAAGCCATTGTTTATCTTTCTTTGCCTGTAATCTTATTGGACCTCCAGTTTAATATATCCCCTAAATATGTTCTGATGCCCTTTGCATGTCAGGGGAAGGGGAGTTACTTATTTATCCTCCTTCTTTATCATTTATTGATAGAGAATGGAGGGAGGAGATGGAGGCAGAATCAAGACGGTTGTATATAGCTCTGTGGTGGCGGATTTATTTCATTACGGTCATCTGCAGCTGCTTGAATATGCGAAATCACTCGGAGACTACCATATCTGTGGGGTTATAACAGATGAGGCGGTTGAATCCTACAGGAGAAAGCCTGTGGCCAACCTGCAGGAGCGTAAGGCAATAATCTCCAGCCTAAATTGCGTGGATGAGGTTATAATCCAGGATAACGTCAACCCAACCGGGAATCTGAGGAAGATACGGGAGAGATACGGGGATGCTGAATTAATAGTGGTTTATGGATCGGATTGGAGGGATATCCCATGGGCTGACTCAATCGAGCAATTAGGCTGCCGGATAGTGCAACATCCCTACTACGAGAGACTCTCTGACTTCAAAATAATCGATAGATTAATGAAAAGCTATAAAGGCAAATTCAAGGACTTCAAGGATTTCACATCCTATTTCAAGGTCAAAGGCTTCATTGAATTCAACCACAAAGAAATAAAGAAAACCCTTATCTCAACCAAAGCCGATACCTTAAAGGCTCTCCAACCCCTGCTAAAGCATTCAAGAATAGAGAAAACTCTTGTTTTCACGGTAATGGACTGGAACGAGAAAAGAGAGGAGATACTGCTCCGGATAAAGAAGGAGTTCACACCAAACAAGATTGTTGTAAGAAGTTCCGCTATAAACGAGGACACATTAGACTCCTCAATGGCAGGATGCTTTGACAGCATATTAAATGTTTCCCCGGATGATTCAGTAAAGGTTAAGGAATCAATTAATTGGATCATTGATTCATATAAAAAACTCAACCTGAACAATCTGTTTAATCAGATACTCATCCAGCTACAGACGAGGGATATAGAAATCAGCGGCGTACTTTTCACCCGGACACTTGACAGTAATGCACCGTATTACGTCATAAACTACGACGACCATACGGGCTTGAGTGATACCGTAACCCGTGGCGTTGAAAACAAAACAATCCGGATTCTTAAGGGGATTGATGAAAGGGATTATCCAGATAAATTCAGTGGCCTCCTAACAGCAGTGCATGAGATTGAGGAGATAATTCCGGACATTGGGCTGGACATAGAGTTTGCAATAGATAGGAGGGGGGAAGTGTCCATCTTCCAGGTCCGACCGATGACACTAAACACGGAAATAAATAAGGGAGATGATGATGAATTAATGAATAGGATTAAGGCCATGCAGAAGAGGTTCACTGAATTATCGGAGGAGAGGTCGCATATTGTGGGGGGTAGAAATTATTTCGGTGACATGCCTGACTGGAATCCGGCCGAGATAATCGGCAACAACCCGAACTACTTGGATTACTCTCTCTACGCCCACATAATAATGGACAGTATATGGCATGAGGCACGGTCATCGCAGGGGTACATCAATGTAGCCCCCGCCAGACTCATGGCCCGGTTCGGCAACAAACCCTACGTAGATATCCGGAACACATTCAATTCCTTCATACCGGCGACTATCTCCAAGAAACTGCATAAGAAGCTGATCTCATTCTACATGGATAAATTAAGAAGCAACCCTGAGCTGCAGGATAAGGTCGAGTTTGAGATACTCTACACATGCTACGATTTCTCCTTTGACAGCAGATCGAAAGAGTTGCTAGACTACGGTTTCACTGTTGATGAAATAGATGAGCTTAAAGCAAGCCTGCTTCAGCTCACCAACAATCTCATAAAAAATTCAGGGAAAACAATTGAGGAGGATATTAACGCAGCCCATGAGATGAGAAAGGTGAGGGATGAGGTCGATGAAATAATAAAAAGAAACCATAATTCCCCCAGAGATATGATTAAACAGACCCATCGGCTCCTTGACGACTGCAGGATACATGGAACGCTCCCATTCTCTCGCCTGGCCAGGCTGGCATTCATCGGGAAGATTCTTCTGAAAAGCCTTGCCAGTGAGGGTGTTATCAACAAGGAATTCTACAACAGCTTCCAGAATTCAGTCAACACTGTTGCATCAGAGATAAGCAATGACTTCTCACGTTACAGGAGAGGTGAGTTAAGCAGGGAAGAATTTCTGGAGAAATACGGTCACCTGAGGCCGGGGACATATGATATAACAAGCCCAAGATATGACGCAAACCCTGAGTTGCTTAAAGACGGGAGTACGCCAGCACCCCATGCAGCGGAAGACCAAAAAACAGACTTCCAGATAGATGACGAAATCCATGACAGGATAGATGAGGTCCTCAGGGAGCATGCAATGGAGTTCAACTCAAGGGAGCTTTTTATGTTCATTAAATCCTCACTGGAGGCAAGGGAGTATTCGAAGTTTGAGTTCACCAAGAGTTTAAGCGATGCTATTGAGCTTATTGCCAGAGCAGGTGAGCTTTTAGGCTTCACACGGGAGGAACTTGCTCAACTTGATGTTGAATCCATATTCCTCTGCGAGAAAGAGAACATAAAGCACACACAGGATATCTGGAGGAATATTATCGAGTCAAGGAATCATGAGAGGATATTAGACGAAAAAATTCAGTTGCCGCCAATAATATTCTCGGAGAAGGATTTTGAGATCATATCGTATTACTCAGCGAGACCTAATTTTATAACACATAAGAAGGCTGAGGGTGAGACCGTGAACCTTGGTGATGTTGAACAGGACATTGACTTGAATGAAAAGATTGTTCTCATCGAAAGCGGTGACCCGGGTTATGACTGGATTTTCACAAGGAATATCGCAGGATTGATCACAGAATATGGGGGTATTGCTTCACATATGGCAATCAGGTGCGCTGAGTTTGAGATTCCGGCAGCGATTGGATGTGGCAAGGTTATATTCAACAACCTGAAAAAGGCGCCCGCAATTATATTGGATTGCGGACAGGGTAGGATAACACAGGTTTTGTGATGATGAAAATGTGGGTTGCGATTTCACAAAGGAGTTTGAAATCAGATAAGGGAACGGATATGGATGTTTTGGAGAGATCTTATGTAGAGTATTTCAGTGGCTTTGATATCGGTCTTGTCCCAATCCCTAATGCATGCGCAGATATTGGGGGTTACTTCAGTGAGCTGCCGGTTGAGGCAGTTATATTGTCAGGTGGGAACGACGTTGATCCGGGGCTGTATGGACAGAAACCAGTTTATGTCAAGGATGTGTCCCCATCACGGGATGATACAGAGAAAAAACTTTTGGAGCTAGCAATCAAAAAGAACCTGCCTGTTTTGGGCATATGCAGGGGGATGCAGTTTATAAATGTCTTCTTCGGCGGAGGCCTGATACAGGATCTGGCGGAGGATAGGGTAAGTGAGGTGGGACATGTCATAGACAAGCACGGGGTTGATATCATAGATGATGAATTAGCCAGATTAATTGGTAAACGGGTTTTTGATGTGAACTCTTTCCATAACCAGGGAGTAACCAGAGGGACACTATCTACTGAACTGAAGGCTTTCGCAGTCTCTCCAAAAGATGGGGTGATAGAAGGATTCCATCACGTAAGTCTTCCGATTGCTGGCATACAATGGCATCCTGAGAGGCCAGGGTCAGATAAAATATTTGACAAAAGGCTATTGGAGGCGTTTATTAACCGCCGGCTTTACTGGAGAACATGAAATCTGTAATATTAGCTGCAGGTAAGGGAACTAGACTAAAGCACTACACGGAAAAGATGCCAAAGGGTATGCTCAGAGTCAACAACAAAACCATTATAGAATACCAGATTGAGGCCCTGCACGATTCTGGCATAGCTGATGTGGTTATTGTTACAGGATATATGGCAGAAAAAATCAGGTTCCCGGGCGTCAGATATTACATTAACAGAGAATATGAAGATACGAACATGGTCGAGTCACTGATGTCTGCTAGAAAAGAGTTTGATGACGACTTACTTGTTTCTTACTCAGATATCCTGTATGATAAATCAGTCCTCGATGAACTAATTGATTATCCGGGAGACTTCGTTGTTATAGTGGATGTGGATTGGAAAAGATACTGGATGCTAAGATATGGACGTATAAACCATGACACTGAAAGCCTATCACTATCTGATGACAGAAGGATAACAGAGCTTGGTTCACAGGACCCGCCGGCGGATGAGATAGATGCCCGGTATGTGGGGCTGCTTAAGTTTAGCAGGCAGGGGTTGGAAACAGTAGAGAGAATCTATGATGAAATGAGGGAATCCCACTGGAACCTACCCTGGCAGAAATCAGGTAACGTGTTCCGTAAGGCTTATATGACTGATTTGCTCCAGGAGATTATCGACAGGGGATATGATGTGAATGCTATGTTAATTAGAAACAGGTGGATTGAATTAGATACTGTTGAGGATTATGATAAAGCAAGGGCGTGGTTTAATGACGGCACACTTAAAGATAGGCTTCATTTAGATTTAGGTTGAAGATGATTCCCTGCGAAGAACCCGGTTATGAATACTCCAGCGCGGATAGGTTGAAGCACCCGCATAGATATACATTCTCCAGGTACATGGGACCCGGGTTTATCAGAGCGTATATCCGGCTCAGGGAATGTTTTCTTGACGTACTTGAAGAAAGATTGCATGGACATAGTATTCCGAAACTTGAGAGGAATGAAGCTGTGCTGTATGACAAAGGGGATATTGATGTGAAGAAGACGCTTTATGCCCTGTTATCTTTACTGGAATCCCATGATGTACAGGATTCCGCCATAAAGCCAACGCTTGATTTGCTTGTGCATAAATACGAGGTCTCTAAGAGAGTATATCTCAAATACTGCAGGGACAACAAAAAACCATGCTCGGACGTATACGATGATATGGAAATCTATGGCCTACTATCCCTGGTCTGTTTATTTTTTTATAAAAGAAACAGGAACCTGAAGTATCTGAACTGTAGCTTAAAGATTAACGATATGCTATCCTCCAGGGTTGATAGATTAGGTGAGATATCAGCCGTTCATTTAGCATATAGTGCGCTTAGGGAGGAGTTATCAATCATCTCAAGTGTTCTGGATGATGAGGGGATTGTTGTATGACCACACTTCAAGATGTGGGGATTATTGTTTTCCCATCCCCCAGGGCAAGAGCTTATCTGCAGGCGTTGATGAAAGCAGAATATCACCCGGCTTATGCTGTTCTCGTAGATAGGGTGTATGAACCAGAGATTAAGGTTTCAGACAGCATAAAAAAAAGTTTCTTTGACATCGAAAGAACTGAAAAAGAAACGCTTAGGAAGATGGGTGTCGAGTATGCTTCATTGAATGCTAAGGACATAAATGATAAATCAATTTATGATGCCATCAAAGATTGCCCACAGAGGATGTTCATTTATACCGGTGGAGGGATTGTTGGGAACAAGCTGCTTTCATTAAAGAAGCTGATCCACATACATCCGGGCATAGTTCCAGCCTACAGGGGCAGCACGTGTTTTTATTACTCGATTATTAAAGAAGGGACGATAGGAATGTCCGCAATGTTTTTGAGCGAAGACATAGATGAAGGATCTGTTTTAGGTGGAAGAATCTATGATGTTATTGAGGGTGTGGACATAGACTATATCCTGGACCCATATCTCAGGTCTCAGTTTCTTGTTGAGGTGCTTACCAGTTATGTGGATGAGAACGGATTCAATCCCACCATGCAGTCCCCAAATGGGGGGGAAACATACTACATCATCCATCCAGTACTCAAGCATATTGCTATACTGAAGGCAAATTTAAGAGGATGTAGGAACAATGGGAGATGAGTTCATTAATGAGGAAAAAGGAATTGAGGATTTAAGAGATATAAAGGATATCCTTGACAGAGCAGATATTGAATACTGGCTTGACCATGGAAGTCTGCTTGGTGCAGTCAGAGACAAGAGATTCATACCATGGGATAACGACATTGATTTATCAACAATGTCTACTGAAATAGACAAGATCATAGCTGAGATACCTGAAATCGAGAAGAGAGGGTTCAAGATTATTGTAACAGATTTCAACATCGAGATGCGCAGGAGTTCAGTTCCCATAAATATCATAGTAATGCGCCTTAAGGGAGATGCTGTATGGACTCTATTCTCGGGTGATGGTGGGGATTCCATTGAAGGGAGAGGAATAAAGAAGCAGTTCAGGACGTTCATAAGAAAAACATATAAGCTCCTGTTCAGTAACAAAAAGATAATGCTTGTAAGAAAGTTCTTTAAGATGCTACCAGCACCCATACAGGATATAAGCTATAAGATGGTATGGACGGTGAGAAAGAGATGGGGTAAGAAGTACACCCCCATAGTCGTACCTAAAAGCTATTATGATGACCTGGGCAAGATATCATTCTACGGCATGGTATTTAACACACCAGCCCCTGTGGAAGACTATCTGTCACTTAAATATGGGAAGGACTGGAAGAAACCCAGAAAAGAGTGGGTATTCTGGAGGGATGATGGAGCAATAAAAGAGGGTTTCGACATACCGGAAGCCTAAGCAAAGAGAATTTTCCTGTTAAGCCCGTACGTCATCTCCACAAACTCCCGTTGTGGCACAGTAATTCCTCAACCTACCCCAAGCATAGTTTATCTACATCACCTTGAGCGGCTTTACAGATCCTCTTGGATGGGCTCGGTATCACCGCTAAAATACTGTGTCTTGGTGAATCTTGTTTTTATACGTTGAGCGTCAAAGAATTTCCCGTTTTT
>NJEG01000017.1 GCA_002254565.1 Candidatus Altarchaeales archaeon ex4484_2
TCAAGGTTATACTGGCTACCCTCTGGCAGGAATTCAGCTCCGATGATGAGGAGATTCTTGTGAAGAGGAGGGTGAAATTCAACTACAATTTCCCGTTGTTCAGGGACGAGGGCTGGGATCTGTCCACCTACCTGAAGGAGACGAAAATCATGGTCGAGGGGTATGATAAAGACAAGATCAAGTACTCTATAGACAAAATAAGCGAGGTTCTTGGTTTGTTGTTCAGCGGAAAAGTTGAGCTGGAGGGCATTACATTACTGCCTTATCTCCAGGGTGTGAGGGAGAAGAGCGAGCAGCACATGAAGATTGAGCCGGGAATGCATTTCCCTGTTTGCAGGAAAGGCACACCTGAGTCGACAATCATGAAGGGGGAACCACTTAAGCCGGTAGCTATTGGAACCGCTATAGGTGCCAAGGGTGCTGTCCCGGTGGAGGCGTCAACCATAAACTTCTCTGATGTCGCGAATTTAGAGGACATCAAAAACGAAATCAGGCAGGCGATAGTCTACCCCCTGACCAAGCCGGAGCTGGCTAAGGAGTTCGGGAAAAAAGGTGGTGGAGCAATCCTGCTCTACGGCCCTCCAGGGTGCGGTAAAACCTACATAGCTAAGGCAACGGTGGGCGAATGCGGTGTCGTGTTCTTCAACATCAACATAAGCGATATCATATCTAGGGGGGTGGAGGAGGGAGCCAGAAGCCTTCACGAGGTATTCGAGGAGGCCAGGAGAAACTCTCCCGCGATAATATTCTTCGACGAGATAGACGCGATAGGAGGTCGAAGGGTTAAGGGCCGCTCTTATGCGGAGAAGATGGAGATAGACCAGTTTCTGATGGAGATGGACGGGGTTGACAGTCTGGGGGCGGATGTGCTGGTTATGGCCTCCACAAACGTTCCATGGAACATTGACCCGGCCCTGAGAAGGTCTGTTAGGTTTACCAAGCAGATATTTATCCCGCCTCCTGACCTTAAAACCCGTCTTGAGATATTTAAACTACACACCAAAAAGCTTCCGCTGTCCCCTGGAATAGATTTCGAGAAACTGGCGGAGTTAACAGAATCCTACTCGTCATCTGACATAAAAGCCATCTGCGACAGGGCTGCTGAGAAACCCTGGCAGGAGGCGTTGGATGGCAGGAAGAAGAGGGATATCCACATAAAGGATTTCCTGGCTGCTATAGAAAAACAAAAGCCCTCCCTGATTCCCTGGTTCAAGATTGCTGCGAAAGAGATAAGGGAGAGCGGTGAGACAGAATGGTTCAAGAAGTTCTCCGAGTATATATTCAAATACGGGGGCGGGGTTGATGAAGCAGCTAAACCGGAATTAACCTTCGGGGATGTAGGTAATCTGGAGAACGTCAAGGATGAGATAAAAAAGAATATCGTTTACCCCCTGATGAGGGAGGGCCTGGCCAGGGAGTTCAGGAAGGAGGCGGGTTCAATCCTGCTCTATGGGCCTCCAGGTTGCGGTAAAACCTATATAGTACGGGCTGCAGCGGGCGAGTGCAAGGCCTCTTTTTTTGATGTGAAAATAACGGATGTAATATCCAGCAAGGAAGGTCAATCCGAGAGGAATGTCAGGGAGATATTCGAGAGAGCTAACAAGAACACTCCAGCGATACTGTTCTTTGATGAAATAGATGCTTTAGCCATTAGAAGAGACCTGTTGCTCACAGGTAAAGAGAGACGTATAGTGGACATACTCCTTGAGGAATTAGATAACTCAAAGAAAAACAAGAGGTTGATGGTTATAGCAGCCACCAACTTTCCATGGATCCTGGATCCCTCAATCAAGAGAGCCGGTCGGTTCTCTAAAAAAATCCTGGTCTCAAGGCCTGATGAGCGGGCGAGGGCTGAGGTTTTCATGGTTCATACAAGAGACATACCACTAGACGAAAAAGTTAATATTGAGATGCTCGCCGAGTTAACTGACGGATACTCCTCAGCTGATATAAAGGAGATATGCGATAGGGCCTCTGAAATCCCCTGGCAGGAGGCTGTCGAAGGCGGTTCCAGGAGGCGTGTTGAAATGAATGACTTCCTTGAGGCAATCCAGGGTGTTGAATCCTCACTATCCCCCTGGTATTCACAGGCAAAGAAGCAGATAAAGGAAAGCGATAGCGAGGAAGAATACAAGAAGCTGATGGAAGATATAGAAACCTTCGGTATGATATCTGACCAAAAAAAGGAGATGAAAGAGATTATAAAAAAGGAAAGGAAACACCTGAAGCCGTCACTATCAAAGGAGGAACAGGAGAGGATAATGCTTCTGGAGGCTGAGAGGGGGAGATTCAACAAGATGATTGCGAGAGCAAGGTTGAAGTTCCACAAGAGAGAGATAGATGGGGAAACATACAGGTCCCTGGTTGAGGACTACGAGAAAAAGCTTATAGATGTCGAGGTTGAGCTGGAAGGCCTGGAAAGAAAGGAAAAACCCTAGATTTTCTTGTTGAATTATAAAGTACCCCTATTTTATAATAACCAAGAAATTTACTTTGTAAATTTCTTGTATCTGGTCATAACATCCTGCCATGAAGGCAGATTAGTTTGGCATCCCCACTCCTCCACGATGAAGGATGCTGTCGCGTTCGCCATCTTCACAGAGTCGTAGATATCATAGTCTCTGAGGTGTGCTGCAATAAAGCCTGCATTGAAGGCATCTCCCGCGCCTGAGGGGTCTATAGCGTTTCTTTTGTATGTGGGAACGTTAATTTGCGCGCCCTTGAAGTGGACCATAGCTCCTCTTTCCCCACCCGTTACAAGGAACACCTTAGGTCCCAGCTTGAAGTCCAGCTTGAAGCCGATATTCTTTAAGTAATCTAGTTCATGGTGGTTTAATACCAGAACATTACATCTCTTGAGTATCTGCCTGAATGTCTTAGGTATCTCATCGAACTTGAAGACCCCATACCCTGGATTATACACAAGAAACCTGTTTCTGCATTTCCTGGCAACCCTGTTCTGCAAATCCAGGTAGGTTCTAGCCAGGTATATGCATTTCGCGGAGTCTATGATATCTGTGTCGAAGTCGAGTTCGTTTAGCTTTTCAGTGACTCCCTTGTAGAAGAAGCTTATCTGTTTCCCTGATTTCTTGAAGAACATTGATTTCGTGGTCTCGCCGAATATGCCCTTCAGAAATAATTTGATTCCAAGGTTTTTCATATAGTTCCTGTAGTCTTCCGCATCCGTTCCGATAACAGATACCAGCGCGGTATCGAGGCCGAGGGAGTTAGCTACCACTGCGGTGTTGGCTCCCATTCCCCCGTAGAAGCTGTGGAAGTTGACAACATCAGATGCCTCGTTGATTTTGGGTATCTTGACTACCTCATAGAAGTGGTCTATGGCTGTGTCCCCGAAAACCACTAAATCCAGTTTCTGGCTGGCTTTCACCATATACTTATTTAGTATTCAGGGGAAATATTATACAATATGAGGATTGTTTTATCTATCGGGGGTTCCATCCTGGTTCCGGAAGAGGTTGATGTCGGATATATAGGGGAGCTGGCTTCCTTCCTGGTTGATTTATCTTCGGGGAATGAGATAGCTGTTGTCTCGGGCGGGGGAAGGCTTGCCAGAAAATACATTGATGCTGCCCGGGTGTTTAACTCATCGGAGGCATTATGCGACCTTATAGGGATTGATGCCTCCCGGTTGAATGCCAGACTGCTTTCAGCTGCTATCGGAGATACGGCCACCATTGAGCCCCCCAGCGTTTTCCAGAAAGCCAGAGAGGAGCTGGAGAGGGGGAAGATTATGGTCATGGGAGGCACTCATCCCGGCCACAGCACAGATGGTGTTTCCGCCTTGCTAGCTGAATACGTTGGAGCTGACCTGCTGATTAATGCAACCGATGTGGACGGCATATTCGACAAAAACCCCAGGGAATACGCCGATGCCAGACTCATCGAAGAAATTACACCTGAAGGGTTGATGGATATCATAAAAAAGTATTCTGTTGATGCTGGAAGCTATGCCTTAATAGACCCCCTGGCTGTTAAAATAATCCAGCGCTCTGCCATAAAAACAATCTTCTTGAATGGGAGAGACTTCAAGAACATGGAGAAAGCAATCTCAGGGAAGAAATACAGGGGCACCCGAGTAAAGAAATAATCCTACATATCTTTACCGGATTTGAAGCCATCTGTTTTCCCTGCCCTACGCCTCTTCCATTCCTTGCAGTATTCCCTGGCCTGTTTCTCTTCCTGGAAGCCTTTGAGTTTAACATTCCATTTATTCTCGTGCCTGAATGAGCTGGTTTTCCCGCAGAGTCTGCACCTGAAATGTTTCTCCCCCTTCGTGACCTGAATACCTCCGCAAAAGGGACACAGGACTGCCTTATAAGGAGGAATTTTCTTCATGCTGTTTCCTTTCCCTCTCCTTTTTCCTCTTCACTGCCTTAAGGCTGGAGAAAGTCTCCCGCTCTATCTCCTCAAGACGCATATTTATGTAAAACTGGGTGACTTCGAGTCGGGGAATCATTCTATGCTCTAGTGAATTAACCCGTCTCTTGGTTTTCTTGATTTCCTCCCCAAGCCTTAGGATGGTTTCCTCCACCTCCACCAGCTTAATCAGCTTCTTTAGGACAGCATTAAATGACTCCACCGAATCATCTATTTTAGCTGTGGACATGGGTGTCCGATATTCCCAGCTCGCTGCGGCTTCCTGGCTGGATTCCAGACTCATCTGGGGGATTCTCACACCCATAACGTTTCTGAGGGTGATATCCACCCTCTTGGATTCAGGGATGGAGTTAGCTATAGACTGCACATCAGATGAGCTCATCACCGCCTCTGCAGCTATCAGATCGTCGTAGGCCTTTTCCATGGACTCTATGACCCCACTTCTTAAACCCTTAGCTTCCTCTATCACACCAAGAAATTCAGTCATCAGGGTATCTCTCTTCTCCTTCAGGAGCTTGTGTCCCTTAACAGCAAGGACTACTTTCTTGTTTATCTCCAGTAGCTCCATCCGGGTGGGATGGATTCCCTCAATAATATCTGCCATTTTTTATTTCTTCAAGAAACCTGGTGGTCTGGATGATACTTTTCTATATACTTAGGGTCAACTCTCTTCAGGTCTCTTTTATCCAGTATAGATAAAAGCTCCCATCCAAGCTCGAGGGTGTCATTGATTGTCCTGTTCTCGCTTAAGCCCTGGTTAACGAACTCTGACTCGAAGCGTTCAGCGAACTCAAGAAACTTCTTGTCTCTCTCTGTTAAGGCCTCTTCACCAACAACAGCTACCAAGTCCCTCAGATCACGTCCCTCGGCATATGCTGCATAACTCTGGTTTGATACATCAGAGTGATCCTCCCTAGTTTTCCCAGAGCCGATACCCTGGTTCATAAGTCTGGACAGGCAGGGTAGTACGTCAATGGGGGGATAAACCTCCTTCCTATGTAACTGCCTGGATAATACGATCTGTCCCTCTGTAATATAGCCTGTAAGATCTGGTATGGGGTGTGTCATATCGTCTCCCGGCATGGAGAGAATGGGTATCTGGGTTATTGTACCCTTTTTATTCTTTATTCTTCCGGCACGCTCGTATAGTGTGGATAGGTCAGTGTAAAGGTAACCAGGGTATCCTCTCCTTCCGGGGACTTCCTCTTTAGCGGCTGAGATCTCCCTCAATGCCTCGCAGTAGTTTGTCAAATCGGTTAGTATTACGAGAACGTGCATGTTTTTGTCGAATGCCAGGAATTCAGCTGTGGTTAAGGCAATTCTTGGTGTAATAATCCTTTCTATGGTGGGGTCATCAGCCAGGTTAATGAACGAAACAATCCTCTCCAGGGCACCAGTTCTCTTGAAGTCTTTCCTGAAGAATGATGCCTCTCCTGCTGTGATTCCCATAGCAGCGAAAACCACGGCGAACTCCTCCTGCTCGCCCGAAACACTGACTTGCCGGGCAATCTGGGCTGCCAGTTCGTTGTGCGGCAACCCTGCACCTGAGAATATAGGCAGTTTCTGCCCTCTGACAAGAGTGTTCATGCCGTCTATAGCCGAAATACCGGTCTGTATAACATCCTTCGGGAACTCTCTGGCATAAGGGTTCATGGGCTCCCCCTCAATATCCCTTCTATCCTCTGGAATGGGCGCGCCTTTGCCGTCTATGGGCCTGCCGGCCCCGTCGAATATCCTCCCCAAAACATTCTCCGAGACAGGAATTTTCATGGTCTCACCAAGAAACCTGACTCTTGTGTTTTTGGTATCCAGCCCCGAGGTGCTCTCGAATACCTGAACAACCACCTTATCGGTCATTGCATCAAGCACCTGTCCTGTGCGTTTCTCCCCTCCAGCGGTTATTATCTCAACAACCTCCCCGTAGCTGACACCTGATACGTTATCTACCGTCATCAGCGGGCCTGCAACTCCAACAACGCTGGTGTATTCTTTTATCGCCATTTTATGCTCCTCCAAGGCTTTCATCTATAGCCTTCTCTATTCTCTTGAACTCCTTCTTGAAGGTTTCATTGGGAATGTATTTCATCTTAGCTATATCGTCAACTACATCAAGATTTGATATATCCTCCGGTGTCATATCGCCCTCGAGTGCCACAAGAGCCTTGTCGTGGAATCTGAGTATTATTTCCAGCATCCTGAACTGTTTATCCAGCGGACAGAATGTATCCACCTCGTGGAACGCGTTTTGCTGCAAAAAATCCTCTCTCAGCATCCTTGCAACATCCAAAACCAATCTCTCCCTTTCAGGTAAAGCATCGGGACCTACCAGCTGCACTATCTCCTCCAGCTCTGATTCCTTCTGGAGTATGGTCATGGTCTTGATTTTGTTTCTCATCCATCTTTCGTTCACCTCTGTGTTGAAGTAGTCAGCTAATATGTCGCTGTAGAGTGAGTAGGAGCTAAGCCAGTTTATTGCCGGGAAATGCCTCCTGTCAGCTAGTTTCGCGTCAAGAGCCCAGAATACCTGCGTCACCCTCAATGTGTTCTGGGTTACCGGCTCCGAGAAATCTCCTCCCGGAGGGGAAACAGCTCCAATGATTGATGCTGAACCTATCCTGTTATCACTTCCAAGGCATTTCACTCTGCCGGAGCGCTCGTAGAATTCAGCCAGCCTGGAAGCCAGATAAGCCGGATAACCTTCTTCGCCTGGCATCTCCTCCAGCCTGCCTGAGATTTCCCTCATGGCCTCAGCCCACCTGGATGTGGAGTCAGCCATCAGGGCAGCATTGTATCCCATGTCCCTGTAGTATTCACCCAGTGTCATACCAGTATACACTGACGCTTCCCTGGCTGCAACCGGCATATTGGAGGTGTTCGCGATAAGCACTGTTCTCTCCATCAGCGGGAGGTCATGCTTCGGGTCCTCCAGCTCAGGGAATTCCTCAAGCACTTCCGTCATCTCATTACCTCTCTCGCCGCAGCCCACATAGACTATAATCTCGGCATCAACCCATTTTGCAAGCTGGTGTTGTGAAACAGTCTTGCCTGTACCGAATCCTCCCGGGATAGCTGCAGTACCTCCCTTAGCTAGAGGGAAGAATGTGTCGAATATCCTCTGGCCTGAAATAAGGGGCACGTCACAGTCGAGTTTCTCCGTGAATGGTCTGGGCCTTCTCACCGGCCAGACCTGCATCATACTCAGCTTATGCTCTTTGTTATCGTCTTTCAGTATGCATACGGTATTCTCGACATTGAATTTCCCGTCTTCAATATTTGTTACCTTACCGTTGACTCCGGGCGGGACCATGATTTTGTGGGCCATGACCCTGGTTTCCTTGACCTCACCTATTATGTCCCCCTCAACGAGCTTATCTCCCTCCTTGACCAAGGGCTTGAAAGCCCATTTTTTGGTCCGATCTATTGGTGCGACAGAGATTCCCCTTGAGATGTAGTTCCCCGAAATCTCCTCGATAAGATTCAGGGGTCTCTGGATTCCATCATAGATGGACTTAATGATTCCAGGCCCCAGTTCAACAGATAATGTTTTTCCAGTTCCTTCCACTGGTTCCCCCGGCTTTACACCACCTGTTTCCTCGTAGACCTGTATGGATGCCCTATCTTTCTCTAGTTTTATTATCTCACCTATAAGTTTCTCGTCACCTACCCTGAGGACCTCATGCATTTGATAGCCTCTCATCCCGTCTGCTTCTACAAGAGGTCCTGTAATCCTCACTATTTTAGCCATTTTATGTAATACACCTATTTCGCTAAATCGAATCCAACAACATTCCTAACTATCCTGCTTATTGTTTCCTCTCCACCACCCTCCCTGTCCGGGATTTCCACCACAATCTTACCCTCCCTCCTGAGCTCCTTGATTTCCTTCAACGCCTCCCTGGCAAGGGATTGAGTCACTAATATAACATCCATATCCTCGTCTACATCTCTCATCCTGTCCACTATGGTTTCCTGGTCTGCTATCTGCATGTTCTTCAATCCAGCTAGCTCAAGGCCTGTTACCGTAAGCCTGTCACCTACTATGTATACTCTTGCCATCTTCAACCAAATAACATCGAGGACATCTCTGGCCTGAGGGTTGTCTTCAATCTGTTAATCCTGTTGGTGAGGGTGTTGTCTATCCTTATTTTTCCATCCCTGCTCTGGATAACAACCCCGAAGTCGCCTATATCCCCAGCTTTCGCTTCCTTAATGAGGGAAGCGTATTTCCTGTCCACCCATATCTGGGGTTCAGGTACCTTATCCCCATCTCTCTCTATGAGACTCTCCAGGAATTTCCTTTTCTCCCGATCGCTTGATTCAAGTATATCCTTACGTGCCCTCTCAAATGCATCGTCGATGATAGAATTTTTCCTCTTCTCTATCCTATCCTTTCCTTTGATAACTGTATCTGCTATTATCCTCCTGTAGGTGAGATTCGCTTCCTGCTCGCCGTTCTTGAGGATTTTCTCAGCTTCCCGATCCGCGTCCCTTTCGATTTCCTTTCGTATATTCCTTATTTTTCCCTCTGCTTCCCGGGTTATCTCCTGGATTTGTTTCTCCGCGTCCTCCATGATTCTGCTCTCAAGCTCTTCCAGACCCATTTTCACTCCATCAACTTCTTATTTATCAGCTTAACGGTTCTTTCCATCTCGGAATCGGCTTTCATTGTGATACTCCTTATCTCCTCCTCTACTGATATGTTAAGGGATTCAACCTCTTTTTCAGCCCTTTTTTCACTCTTATCTATCATCTCCCTGACCTTCTTCTCAGCATCTTCTATTTTGACCTGGACGATATGTTCCCTCTCCATTTTCGCGAGCTTGACCTTTTTCTCAGCCTCCTCCCTTGCCTTTTTTATTTTTTTCTCAGCTTTCTCTTCAACACCTTTTATGTGTTCTATCTGGTTCATTTTAGCCTATTTATAATGATGAATAATTATAGTTAATTATTATTCTTATACTTTTTAAATAGGATACTGATTTTTTAAAACATTGTTCAAATCTAGCTGATTAATTCCTCAATTATCTTCGCATAACCCCTTCTTGTGACGAACACACCAATCAACACCCCTGCAACTGTGGTGAAAGCAAAACCCTGCAGAGCCTGTATAGTAAAAACAGGAAGCATCACCGCAATAGTTGTGGCAGCAGCGGTGAATATTATGAAAAACGCCCTCTTAATCTGATCCACCACCCTAACAACCTTTCTTTTCTCATCCCTCCTCAGGGTCTCGTCGGTTATAAGAATCTGGTCGTCCACTCCCGTACCGACGGCAGCTATTATCCCTGCAACAGCAGCTAAATCAAGCTCCCAGTTTATTACGGAGGCAAGACCCAGGATTATCATTATCTCACTTAAGCCGGTAATCATGAGAGGTCCGACAATAAACAGTTTCCTGTATCTTAAATAGACTATCAAGGCAACAGTCAAAATAGCTATAAGCCCTATAAAAAAAGAGCCCTCAAGAAACTGCCCGCCAAGGGATGCGGGAACCTCCGACTGCGACTCAATTTCTGCCTTAGCAGGTAGATTTCCAGAGGAAAGCCATATCTTGTTCTGTTTCAATTCCTCAATGGAATCCTCCAAGGTAGGGGTCCATCCGGTGATAATTGCACCATATACCGGCTCCCCTCTGGTGTTAAAGTTCAGCCTTGGCGATGTCATTAAGCCTGTAATCTCCTTAACCCATCCCTCATAGGTATTGTTCCCTTTAGGTCTCCTCTCAGTGTCAAAACCCAGTTCCTCAATCTCAGCCCTAACCTTCTCCGGTATCTCATAATCATCTCCTGCAATAATAACCCTATCGTATTTGCTGCTGCAGTTCTTTATAGCTGGAAGGAAGAGGCTGTCGTTTAGGCTCCATGGAACAACAGTCAGGTTAGATCTCTCCTCTATCACCTGAAGGGCTGTGTTCCCATAGTATATGGAGCTGGTATCAGCGCTGGATGTGAGATTAGCTAATATATGGTAATCTCCACTCCTCATCACGATAATGGATTCATAGGGTCTGTCGATAAATAAATCAACGGGCCGGTTCATGGGGCTGTTTTCGCCGAAGTACTTGCCGTAGGCTATTTCACCAAACCGGTGGGCACCTTCTCCGGTGATTTTAACGCCAACCCTCCATCCATACCCCCCCCGTTGTTCCTCGAATATTCCCGAGGCCCTGGGATCAGGGTCTACTGTAATCTCATTTCCCTTAACACCCAGCTCCCCATCAATCCGCTGCTCGAACCGGGCTGGTTGCTTTAGTATCCTCTCAATTCTCTTCCTTTCGTTGGGTGATGCACCTGATATCTGTACAAGTATATACTGGTTACCCCAGGGTCTGACTGATATATCCTTCAACCCCATTGCATTCAGCCGAGAAAGAAGTATCCCCTTCTCTATTTCCATGGTATCCGGGCCCACCTCTCTTTCCAGCTTCAACTGCATCTGTACGCCTCCGGCAAAATCCAGGCCATAGTCCAGGCCGTTACCAACACCCACACCCTTACCGCTATTTACCGGGATGATGTTCACAACCAAAAGCAGGGATACCCCTACCATGAACACCATGAATATTATCTGCCAGCTCCTTAGTATATTCCTTATCTTGTCAGGATCCATTCTATCGCTTTCCCAGTATGTTAAATTTACCCCCCTTCTCTTCCACATACCACTTCAGTATACCCGCGTTCATAAACCAAGTGTTAACCAAATCAGCCACAAGACCCATCAAGAGAACAATAGCTATGTTGGGTAAAGCAGGTATCTTTATGAAGGTGCTCGTGACCAGCAATATAACCAGCATAACCCCCATGGTTGTTCCCGTCATGGTAAGACCTGTTTTCATGGCGCTGTCTATCCTCTCATTGACTGTGCCTTTGGAGGTCTTCAGGACTCTGGTAGTCAAAAGGATGTCGGAATCTACAGAGTATCCAATCAACATCAGGAGAGATACAAGAGCGGCTGGTTCAAGCAACATGTTGAAGGCACTCATCCCCCCCAGGGCGAAAACAGCATCGAACGATGCAGCCAAAATGATAGCCATACTTGGAATAAAATCCCTGAAGACAAAAAAAATCACTGCAATAATCAACAGATAAGAAAATAAAACGGCGTATAGGCCCTGCTCCCAGAATTTATCTCCAAGGGTTTTGCCTATGCTCTCTATCCGGTAGTTTTTCTCCTTCAGGTAAACGCTTGTTGTCTCCTCCATGTACAGGTCTAATGCCCTCCCCAGTTCATCTGCGTTGATGTCCATTGCAGTAACAATAAGGGTGGAGGTTTCTTTATTGAATGATATATCAGAGCCCTTTAATCTATTCTCTATCCTATCCTTTACATCGGGTTTGGGTTCTGATTCAACTTTTATCTCTGCAACATCGTTCTCCCTTAACTCACCTAAATAGTTTTCCAGGAGTTCTCTTGTCGCATCCTTGTCTATTACCGTGGTAGTGCTTATCGTAATCTTGTATATCTCACTACCGAGTTCCGCTCCAGCATAGACGTCAAGGTTTTCAGCACCCCTTTGTTCCAGTTCATTTTCGATAGCATCTATCACCCCCTTTTCTACATCCTCATCCAGTGTGACCTCAACCCAGCTGCCTCCTGCAAAATCGAGGCCCTGGGGAATACCGTTTACTGCGATAAGAATGGACATTAGGATGACAACAACTATCGGCAGAACCATAAGTTTCTTATAGGAAACCCTCTTAATCATCTGACTGTACATGTCATCGAACATGTATTAATACTATAAATTAACCATTAAATATAATTCTATATAGTTGTTTATGGCATATATAACATATACCTCCTTAATGAGTTATTGACTGGAAAATGTACCGGAAGGTTGTTGTTGGCGGCACCTTTAACAGGTTGCACAAAGGCCATAAGGGTATACTGGGCGCTGCTTTTGAGATAGGCAGGTCTGTTGTAATCGGCTTAACCTCTGATGAATTCGCTTCAAGGTTCCGTGTCCTTAAGACCAAGCCCTACTCTACTAGGAAAGGGCAGCTGAAGGAATACATAGAAATTAACGGCAACGGGAAGCCATATACCATACTAAAGATAGATGATTCCTATGGCATAGCCACCATAGACCCTAAGATAGACTGTATTGTTGTTTCCGAGGAAACGCTTCTAAGGGCTGAGGAAATCAACGCCATAAGATTCAAGAAAGGCCTCAGCAGGCTGAGTATCCTTGTAATTCCCATAGTTTTAGCGGAGGACCGGAAGCCCATATCCGGGGAGAGAATAAGCTGTGGTGAGATAGACGTTGACGGAAGGGTTCTGGAATAAAAATGAGGGTTCTCATAACAGTAGGGGCGACAGAGGAGCCCATAGATCCTGTCAGGCACATTACCACCGGGAGCTCTGGCAGGATGGGCAAGGCAATGGCGGAGGAAGCCCTGAAAAGAGGACACCCAGTAACTCTGGTAGCTGCCAGGACTGAGGTGTCGCTTCCAGAGAATGCGACAATACAAAGGGTCAGAACAGCCAGGGAGTTGATAATAAACTCCCTGGAGGATATAGCTGAGGGATTCGACGTGCTCATATCAACAGCGGCCATAGCCGACTACACACCAGTCTACAAAGAGAAAAAAATCAAGTCCATGAACAAGACCCTGAACCTTAAACTGAAACCCAACCCTAAGCTGACGCAGATAGTCAAAGAGAAATACAGGAAGGTTTATGTTGTAGCCTTCAAGGCAGAATACGACCTGCCCCCGGGCGAACTGATGAGGGCTACATATACCAAACTCAAGGCCGAGAACCTTGATCTGGTAGTAGGGAATGATCTAAAAAAGAATGCCATGGGATCCAAAAAAAACGAGGTTGTGGTGTTAAACAAAAACGGAGAGTATGTTCTTGTTCCACAGGACAAAAAAGAAAAAATCGCAGTGAAGGTGTGGGACCTCATAGAGTCAACCTATAATAAAGAATAAATACCCTCTAATTAAATAACTTAAAGATGAGTGCTAAAAGAAACAATAAACTCGTTTTTGCAGCTGTTTTTTTACTGATTGCATGCAGTTTCAATTCCCTCGCCCTCGACGAGAACAAGATGCGGGAGCTGGCTGAACTACACTACGAGGAGGCTTCAAGCCAGTATTCTGTCGGGAATTGCCGTAGTGCTATATCAAACGCCAACAGAAGCCGTTCACTTTTCAGTCAGCTTGGAGACCAGGAACAAAAGGTCAAGGCCAGCATCCTGATAACCCAAATCAACGAATGTCTTTCCTCTGAAGGAGATGAATACTATGTAAATACCGTTGACATATACAATGACGGTAATGCCTTATTCGACACGAAAAAATATTCAGATGCTAAGGTAAAGTATCTGGAGGCTGAATCCGAGGTTTTGGAGGCTAACACCAGCTACTCCCTTATGGAGCCGCCAGACGACATTTTGTTAGATAAAGTAGAGGAATTGTTTAACCAGATAAGGGGGAGGATACGGTCTATAGAGATAAACCAGGCTAATGACTATTATAGTACTGCAAGTAGGTACTACTTTGATTACTCGGAGATGAAGTTACCACACCCCAAATATCTCTCTGCCAAGGAGTACTCTAAGGCGGCGCTTAATATCTATCTGGAATACAACTACTCTGACGGGATATACAAGGCCCAGAAACTACTTAACAGAATTATTGAGGATATGGTGGATATAAGAAAATACGCTGAAGGACAGAAGGAGATGGCCCGGGACGCGTTCGAGTATAGTAACTTTCTTAATGCACTAGACCACTACAAGAAAGCTAGGGATGCTTACATCCTTATTGAGAGCACAGGTGATGTGAAGTATTGTGAACACCAGATTGAATTGGTTAACCGGCTTATTGAACTCAATGAACAAAACCTGAAGACTCAGGCAGGTGAATACTATAACAGTTCAGAGAATGCATACCTTGGTCATGAATACTCTGAAGCGCTCAACTACCTAAACCAATCCAGGAGCATATATATCCAGCTAAGGGATTTTGCTACTGCCAGAGACAGGTTTTTTAAGCAGAAAGAATATAGACTATTGATTAGCAAGTGTGACGACTTCTATGATCAGATTATTGAGGAGGTGAAAGACCAAAATACCTCTATGGAAGCTGGTAAACTCTATGATAAAGCGTTCGACTTTTTCAAGTCAGGTAACTATGAGAGGGCTTTTCTCCTGGTTAATGATGCGTGGAGCAGATATATGGGGATCTCTGATTACGGTGGCATGAGCAACTGTGAGAGACTTAATGAGAGCATAACCGGCCGATTTAAGCAGATGAGTGAGGCTAAGGAGTACTATAACAAATCACGTTCCTTCTACGAGATAGCATATTTCGACAACGCAACATACTACGCTGACAAATCATTAGGCATCTACCAGAGCATTAAACGTGATAATGAGACCCTAATGGTTCAGCAATTAATCTCTGAAATAAAAGGGGGCATAAAGAAAAAGGAGGATGCGGATAAATTTTACCGGGAGGCAGTTGACTTCAATAACCTGGATGAACTGGATTACGCGGAAGACAGAGCTAAAAAATCAAGTGAACTGTATAAGGAGATACACTGGGAGGCTGGCATTGATAAATCCAAGGTTTTGCTCGATGAAATCAGAGAGAAAATGGGTTTGTTCCGTCCTGCGGAGATGCTTCGATTACTTGTACCTGTTGTTATAGCAATAGTCATCGCTTTCATTGGAATCAGATGGTATAATGAGAGGGAGATGATGGTGCGGGAGAAAAGAAAGAAAGAAGAGGCTGAGAGAAGGAGGATTGAGGCTGAGAGACTCAGGAAGCTAAAAGAGCTTGATGAAGGCAGAAGAAGGCGCAGGGAGCTGGTGGAACGTGCGAGGAAAGAAATGGACATGGAACAAACAGAATCCTCCGCCCGGGTTGAAGAAGAGTCTGCAGGATATCTGGAGGAAACCCATTTCATGGAGGAGAAACCCCCCAGGATAATTACGGAAGAGTCAATAGTAGACGATAACTCCATGGAGTCTGCCAGGGAAAAATACGCTTCAGGTGAAATAAGCAGGGACGAATACATGGGTATGATGGAAGAAGCTGATGGGGGAAAGGAATACAGGTCTGCTTTTGATATGGAAAGAGAAACCCTCAAGGAAGAAGATGATGAGGGGAAGAGCCATATATCTGTGGAAAGAGAAAGAATAATTGAGAATGCTTCCACGATGAACAGGCTTTTAAGAGAGGAGAGAGACAAGATTAAGGAATCAAGAGACGAGTCAATAGAAAAGGAGATGGAGGAGATAAAAGATCTCCTAGAAAAGAAGAAGGGGAAGGAAAATGTATCAGAGGATTCTGGAGATATGTAAGAGAAGAGGTATAACCTACCCCTCGTTTGAAATATATGGTGGCCTGTCCGGTTTCTATGATTACGGTCCGGTAGGGAGCAGGATAAAACAGAACATTGAGAATCTAATCCGGAATTCCTACGTAATAGATGAGGGATGCATGGAAGTGGAGTGTCCTGTTCTCTCACCGCAGGATGTGTGGATTGCCTCAGGTCATGTGGAAAACTTCACAGACAAGCTAACAGAGTGCGTTAAATGCGGGGAGCCCTATCGGGCAGACCATCTGGTTGAGGAAACGGTAGGCGAAGGATGCGACCACATGAGCATATCTGAATTGAACGAGAACATAAAGGAGCTGGACATCAAGTGCCCTAAATGCGGTGGTAAACTGGACCGGGTCTATGACTACAATCTCATGTTCAAGACTTATGTGGGGCCTGGTAAATACAAGGTTTCATCCTACCTGAGGCCTGAAACCGCCCAGTCAACATATATCTCCTTTAAGAGACTGTGGGATGTGGGCAGGAAAAGGCTTCCCCTGGGGGCGATACAAATAGGCCACTCCTTCAGGAACGAGATTTCCCCGAGGAAGGGGATGGTGCGCTTGAGGGAGTTCAACCAGGCTGAGGTCCAGTTCTTTGTTGACCCTGAAGTAAAGGAAACACCCCGGTTCGGGGAGGTGTCCTCCTGGGAGGTGGAGTTAAGGGACCGGGTAGACCGGGAGTACAAGGCCACTTTGGAGGATTTACTGGATGATGGCGTAATCAAGATACAGTTGATTGCCTACTTCCTTGGTAAATCACTGAACCTCTTCAGGTCCATGGGTATAGACCCCAAGCTGTTGAGGCTGAGGCAGCACAAGGACGATGAGAGGGCGTTCTATTCAACCGATACCTGGGATATTGAGTACATGAGCCCCTCCCTGGGTCGTATCGAGCTGGTGGGGGTTTCAGACAGAACCGACTATGATTTAACCCAACACATGAAACTCAGCGGAGAAAACATGCAGGTAACAAGAGATGGCAGAAAATTCACCCCCCACGTTATCGAGGTAGCGTACGGGATAGACCGGCCATTCTATTGTGTCATAGAGTCATGTTTCAGGGAAGCGGAAGATCGCACATTCTTTTCTTTACCCCCTGATATAGCCCCATACAAGGTTGCAGTATTCCCTCTGGTGAGGAAAGATAATATCCCCGAGAAAGCCAGGGATGTCTACAGCCTGCTTGGGGGGGAACGGATTATGGCATTCTATGACCGCTCGGGAAGCATAGGGAAACGGTATGCCCGAGCGGATGAGATAGGCATACCCTACTGCATCACGGTAGACTATGACACCCTAGAGGATGATACAGTAACAATCAGGTACAGGGACAGCAAGAAGCAGGAGAGAATCCTCATAGGGGACATTATCTCACATATCTAGGCGGCTTTTATGAATATCTCATCGAACAATTTCTCCTGCCTGAGTTTCAGCTTCTGTTTATATGAGAGATGTAACAGAGATACAAGTGTTGAGATAACCTCCTCCCTGTTATCGGTTATCTCGGAAAACAAGACGATGTTTTTGTTTGACAGAATGTCCATGATCCTCAGATAGGTTTCTTCAATGATTTTCCCCCGATCTCTGCTGATTTCAACCTCCAGAATCCTCTTTTCTTTTTTGTTTTTCTTTTTGTATTCCTTGATTTTCTTATCCTCCAGAACCTCCTGGATAGCGGATATAAGCTCGAAGGCCGTTACTCTCCTCTTTGGAACCCTCTTGGGTTTAACTGCCAGTGATATGGCCTGCCAGTCCACTAGTTCAGCGCTCATCTCTCCAGGTATGTCGGCGAAGAGCGTTGGATCGAAGTCCTCAAGGGATATGAAGTCTACATCATCCCCCTTATAGTCCCTGTACTCGTCCGGGTTGAAGTTTACGGATGCTATTATATCAGCCTTCATTCTAAGCAATACAGAACTTACTATTATAACGTTGGCCGGTGTCTTGAAGTCGGTTTTTTCTATATCCTCAACCTTTTTGGCATACCTGCTTGCAAGGTGCGTGATATCAATGTCCCAGGGATTCATGTTGCTGATTATCTCGTATATTATGTCCTTCCAGAACATCTCCTCCATCATATCGTCGAATTCGCAGGTATCCATTTTTCCCAGGCTCGAAGGGTAATTATATTGGACGCTTCTGCTTTAAATATCTTACCCTTTCCGGATTTATTTTTCAATACAACATCCTAATCATAGATATAAAAGATTAAACCGTGAGAGCGATGGAAAAAAAACCCTTAGTTTGTATTCTCCTGTTCATGTTTCTACTTTCTACCGGAGTCAGCTCCGGGGAGGATATCCTGTCTCTTGATTGGAAATATGATGTTGGGGGTTTCGCTCTCTACGTGGATTCCCTGAGGAATGCCGAAGGGGGTGTGGACGTTATTGTCGGGTGTTCGTATTCAACCGGCGCCGGAGCGGCTGGGTGGATTGCTGCACTGGACTCGAAAGGGGAGCGGTTGTGGGAGAAGAGAGGGTTTCCCCGTGTTTCTTCCATGAAGGTTGTGGATTTAGACAATGACGGGGAAGATGAGGTGCTTTTGGGTGTGCTGCATTACATACAGTGCTACGATGCCAAAGGCAATCGTAAGTGGAATATCGGGACCGGTGTTGGTAACATTATAACCTCAATTGAGGTAGCTGACCTAGACGGTGACGGCCTGGAAGAGATTGTGGTAGGAGGTGATAG